>JANMSB010000232.1:0-32652 GCA_031388915.1 Pseudomonadota bacterium
TCAAGCGCACTTCGGTGAGCTTGTTCATGGCCACCCAATGGGCCAAGGTTTTTTCGCGCAGATAACTGGCGTTGCTGATGGTTTGACTGACGGCATTGATCACCGCCAGCATGCCTAGACTGACGATGATCAGTGCCGCCAGCACTTCGATCAAGGTAAAGCCGCGCTGAAGCAGGTGACGCTTCATCGCGTGGCGCCGCCGGGCTCAACGTTCAAACTATTGTCGGCGCTGCCGAACACGCGCCAGTGAAATTCATTGCCGTCGCGCGCCAGTTGTAAGTCGAACGGCAGAATGTCGCCGCTCGATAAAATCGCAATCTGTGGCCGGACGCCTTGGTCCACCGTACTGGTCGGACCCAACGCGACGCCACTCGATACGCTGGACGACGATGCACTGGCAAACCGCGCCTCATTTTCGCTGTGGGTTTTTAAGATCACTTCGCGCGCGTCCAGCCACAGCCGGAATTGCAGGCCTTCGGGCAATTTGCGATGCGCGAACAAGTCGTCGGCCAAGGGCTGCCAGCGCTTGACGCCATAGTCGTAGCGCATGAATGAGTAGCCATCGCGTTCGATCAACAAACCGAATTCGCGGCCCTGCAATTCGGACTCTTCACGCGCCTGAGTGAGAATGGCGTACAGGCGCTTGGCCTCGTCATCCACTTCGGTATCGCGCCCGAGGACGCCCACCGACAGCGTGGCAATGGCGGTAATGATGCCGATGATCACAATCACCACCAACAGTTCGACTAGTGTGAAGCCATAGTGCTTGTGGAGTGCTCGATACCCGCTCGTAGGGGCGGGTTTGAAACCCGCCTTTGCCCAAGACAGGAGGGCAGGTTTAAAACCTGCCTCTACGCTACTGCGCATCCCAATTGCCGAGGTCCGCGTTGTTGCCTTCGCCGCCTTCCTGATTGTCGGCACCCAAGGTATACAAATCGTATTCCTTGCCATGCGTGCCGGGGTACACATAGTGATAGTCGTTGCCCCACGGGTCCTTGCGCACGCTGTCGACGTAGCCGCCCGGCTTCCAATTGCGAATGCTGGCGTCGTTGGGCTGTTGCGCCAGGGCTTGCAGCCCCTGCTCGGTGGTCGGATATTTAAAGTTATCGAGGCGGAACAAATTCAGCGCGGTGCCATAGGCGCGAATATCCTGCTTGGCTGCAATCACTTCGGCCTTGCTGAGATTGCCGATGACATTGGGCACCACTAAGGCGGCGATAATGCCGATGATCACCATGACCACCATGATTTCGATCAAGGTGAAGCCGCGCTGACGTGGTGGTGAAGCAAATTTGTGCATGGTGTAGGGTTCCGTAACGACCAAGGTTCGCTGCTTTTTAATGTGTGGATGGTGCTGGCGCCGCAGCTTTGGCGCTTGGCGACAACGAGCTGATCATAACAAACAGGTGTCACGAGTGAATGACAGCATAGATCGCAGTTCTGCGCCGCGTCGCCAATGGCGGACGGCATATCTATCGTGGTTTGCCATGCTGCTACTGGTGGTAGCGATTGTGGCGTTGTCGGCAACCGGCGAAGCCGGCCGTGGGTATTTGCGTTTCGAGCGCATGGCAATTCTGAACGACCGTCAATACTGGCGGTTGCTGACCGGGCACCTGGTGCATGGCAGTTGGCAACATACCTGGCTGAATTTGGCCGGCCTGGGCTTGGTGGCGATGTTGTTTCGCGGTGTCTATACGCCGATGCAGTGGTGCCGAATCGGCTTGCTCAGCGCGCTGTGTATCGATCTCGGGTTAGTGATGCTGATGCCGAAGTTGCAATGGTATGTAGGCCTATCCGGTGTGCTGCATGGTCTGTTGGCCGCGGGTGCGGTGGCGTGGTGGCGCATCGAAAATCCATGGTTCGCTGCGGCGTTGTCGGTCTTATTGATCGGCAAGTTGTGCTGGGAGCAGTGGCAGGGTGCGCTGCCCTTGTCGGGTGATTTGCCCGTGATCGTCAATGCACATTTATATGGTGCGCTGGGTGGTGTGTTGGCCGGCGTGCTGATGCTGCCCCGGTTAAAACGCTAGGTTGGTCGAGCTGGCTCGCTATAATCCGCCACCTTTTTTACTCTTGAGGTCGCATAGATGGCATTTGCAATGGTGTTTCCGGGGCAGGGCTCGCAATCGCTAGGCATGTTGGCGGCGTTGTCCGAACAGGAACCCTTGATTAAGGACACGTTCGCAGAGGCGTCGAGCGTGCTGGGCTACGACCTGTGGCAGTTGTGTCAGCAAGGCCCGGAAGACCAATTGGGCGCCACCGAAACGACCCAGCCAGCCATGTTGACGGCGGGCGTGGCGACGTGGCGGGTGTGGCGCAAGCATGGTGGTCCGCTGCCGGCCGCTATGGCGGGACATAGCCTGGGTGAATACACCGCGCTGGTGTGTGCCGAGGCCATTGAATTCAAGACCGCTGTCGACTTGGTAAGGTTTCGCGGTCGGTCCATGCAAAGCGCCATGCCGCAGGGGCAGGGCGCCATGGCGGCCATCATCGGCTTGGAAGATGCCGACGTGGTGGCAGCCTGTGCCGAAGCTGCGCAAGGTGAGGTGGTGCAGGCAGCGAATTTCAATTCTCCCGCGCAAGTAGTCATCGCCGGCCACAAATCCGCCGTGGAGCGCGCGATCGAAATTCTCAAGGCCAAGGGGGCCAAACGTGCACTGATTCTGCCGGTGAGTGCGCCTTGTCATACCAGCTTGATGCTACCTGCCGCCGACCGCCTGGTGGAACGCCTGCAAGGCGTCGAGATCAAGACGCCCAATACGCCAATCTATACCGTCGAGATGCGGACGCACGGCGATGCTGCTGCAATTCGCGCCGCCTTGTTTGAACAGTTGGTAGGCCCGGTGCGCTGGGCCGATACGGTGCGCACCATCCTGGGCACCGGTATCAACACCATTATCGAATGTGGCCCCGGCAAGGTGCTCACCGGACTGAATCGGCGTATCGAACGTAGCAAAGACCTGACGATGCTGGCGATCGAGGATCCCGCCTCGCTGACCGATGCCTTGAATGCAGTGAAGGAGTAATTCATGTCCGATGAATCTTTAGCAGGCGGCCTGTTGCCCGGAGCCCTGCTGTCTGGCGAAGTAGTTCTGGTGACCGGCGCTTCGCGCGGCATTGGTCAAGCGATTGCACATACCCTGGCTAAAGCGGGCGCGACCGTGGTGGGCACCGCCACCAGCGAAGCGGGCGCCGTAGCCATCACCCAGCGGTTTGCCGAAGTAAGCCTGCACGGGCGCGGCGTGATGCTGAATGTGGGCGACCCTGCCTCGGTGGAAGCGGTGCTCAAGAACATCGAAGGCCAGGAAGGCAACCCCAGCATCCTGATCAACAACGCCGGTATTACCCGCGACAACCTGTTGATGCGCATGAAAAACGAAGAATGGGACGAGATCATGAATGTGAATCTCGGCTCGGTATTCCGCCTGTCCAAGGGCGTGCTGCGCGGCATGATGAAGGCCCGCAAAGGCCGCATCATCACCATCGCCTCGGTAGTGGGGGTGATGGGCAATGCCGGCCAGGCCAATTACGCCGCCGCCAAAGCCGGGATAATTGGGTTTTCCAAATCCATGGCGCGCGAGGTTGGGTCGCGCGGCATTACCGTGAATGTGGTCGCGCCCGGGTTTATCGCCACCGACATGACCGAGAAACTGGGTGAGGAGCAACGCGCCCGGCTGGTCGAACAAGTGCCGGTGGGTCGTTTAGGCCATGTCGACGATATCGCCCAGGCGGTGCTGTTTTTGGCCTCGCCCCACGCCGGCTATATCACTGGGGAAACCCTGCACGTTAACGGCGGCATGTACATGATCTAGGGCTGCGGCGGTAACGTGTCCATAAGCCGGAGTCAAGTACCGCAAAGTCCTTGCCTGTTCTTGGATTTTTAATGGTTGGACACGTGCGCCACTTCACATAGAATACGCGCCCCATGCGGCAGGCCGAGGGCTTTAGCCGTCGCCCGCATGGGGTTTCACCACAGAGGACTCAGATCAATGAGCAGTATTGAACAACAGGTTAAAGCAATCGTCGCCGAGCAGTTGGGCGTGAAAGAAGAAGAAGTCACCAACGACGCTTCCTTCGTCGACGATTTGGGCGCGGACTCACTCGACACCGTCGAGCTGGTCATGGCCCTTGAAGAGGAATTCGAAACCGAAATCCCCGATGAAGACGCTGAAAAGATCACCACCGTTCAGCAAGCCATCGACTACGTAACACAGCGTCGCAGCAAGGCCTGATTTTTTAATTAGAGCCGCTGCTGCTACACCCGGCCACGGACGGCAGGTTGTTGTCAATTTCCCAGTTCCCAACCGTTGAGGTGCCGCTTGTCGAAGCGACGCGTTGTCATTACGGGCCTTGGTATCATTTCGCCCGTCGGTAGCACCATCGATTCCGCCTGGGCCGCCGTGTTGGCGGGACAGAGCGGTATCGGTCCCATTACCCGTTTTGATGTCAGTGCATTTCCGGTGCGCTTCGGCGGCTCGGTGCAGGGCTTCAATGCCGAGGATTATCTGGCGCCAAAAGAACTGCGCAAGATCGATCCCTTTATGCACTACGGCTATGCCGCCGGCATAGACGCATTCAAGGATTCTGGCCTGCAAGTGACTGCCGAGAATGCCGAACGCATCGGCGTGGCCATGGGCGCGGGCATCGGTGGCCTGGACACCATCGAAGACAACTACGGCAAGTATTTGGGCGCGAACAGCAGCCCCAAGCGTATCTCGCCGTTCTTCGTGCCGGGCAGCATCATCAACATGATCTCCGGTCATTTGTCGATCAATCTGAAATTGACGGGGCCGAACATTGCCACCGTCACTGCCTGCACGACCTCGACGCATGCCATCGGCATTGCCGCACGCCTGATTCAGTACGGCGACGCCGACGTGATGATTGCCGGCGGCGGCGAAATGGCGACCACGCCGCTGGGCTTGGGTGGCTTCGCTCAAGCGCGCGCGTTATCGCAGCGTAATGATGACCCAACGCGCGCCAGCCGCCCGTGGGATCGCGACCGCGATGGCTTCGTGCTGTCCGATGGCGCCGGCGCTTTAGTGCTCGAAGAATACGAACACGCCAAAGCGCGTGGCGCCCACATTTATGCCGAGTTCGCCGGTTTCGGCATGAGCGGCGATGCGCACCACATCACCACGCCGCCGGAAGACGGTGAGGGCGCGCGCCTGTCCATGGCCAATGCATTGCGCGATGCCGCTATCAATCCCAGCGAAGTACAGTATGTAAATGCGCACGCCACCTCCACGGAATTGGGCGACCGCGCCGAAACCATGGCGATGAAGCGCGCTTTCGGCGATCACGCCTACAAGTTGGCCGTGAGCTCCACCAAGTCAGTGACCGGCCATTTGCTGGGTGCGGCCGGTGTCGTGGAATGCATCTTCTCGATTCTGGCGATTCGCGATCAGGTGGTGCCCGCTACCATCAATCTGGACAATCCCAGTCCGGAATGCGATCTCGATTATGTGCCGCATACCGCGCGACAAATGCCGGTGCAGATTGTGTTGTCGAACTCGTTCGGCTTCGGCGGCACCAACGGCAGCTTGATCTTCAAGGCATTGAAGTAATCTTCCGATGCAGCTTTTCTGGCCAGTGGGTCTGAATTTTGGACCGCTGGCTGTGCCGCTCGGTGATACATTTCGCGCGTGCTAGCACCTGATCCTTCCACTGCTACTTCTTATTCGCGCGCTTGGCCGCTGGGCAAGTTATCCGCGCAGGATCTGCTGACGCTGCACACTCGACATCGTGAGCGATATCCGGTGTTGTTGGAATCCACAGCCGCCAGTGTGGCTGGCAAGGATCACGACATCCTGATGGCGTTTCCTGGCGAACGCCTGACTTTGCATGGTCAACACGGGCTACAGCTACCGCAGTCGTTGACGACACCAACGCCAACGTTTCTATCCGCGTTGGACGACTGGTGGCATCAGTTGCGTGCGCCACAAATACCGCAGCAGTTGCCGTTTCAGGGCGGCTGGTTCATCTATCTCAGTTACGAATTCGCTGCGCAGGTCGAGCCAACGCTGCACTTAACACCGAGCGGTTGGATTGCGCAGGCGATCCGTATGCCGGCTGCCATCGTGCGTCGTAGCGACAGCGGTGAAGCATGGTTTGTCGCTGAAACTCAATTCGATGATCTCTGGCCCTTGGCACAAGCTGATCTTGCCAAACTACACCATGCCAATTTGGCGGACGAGTTTTCGGTCTTGGCGGTGTACGAAGAAGAGGCAAGCGTGTTTGTCGATGCGGTGCAAGTCGCGCTCGAACACATAGCTGCCGGTGATATTTACCAAGCCAATCTGTCGCGCGGCTGGCAAGCACAATTAGCGCCGAACAGCAGTGCGGCGGCGGTTTATCGTGCGCTGCGCACCGCCAACCCAGCGCCGTTTGCCGGGCTGGCGGTCCTTGATGCCAGACCTACTGAAGGGCACACCATCATTAGTTCATCGCCGGAGCGCTTGATCGAATTGCGAGATGGCTGGGCCACTACACGTCCCATCGCCGGTACTCGCCCTCGGCATGCAGACGCAAAAGCAGACCAAGCCTTGCTGGAAGAATTGCGCGCGCATCCCAAGGAGCGTGCCGAGCACATCATGTTGTTGGATTTGGAGCGCAATGATTTAGGCCGCATTTGTGTGGGTGGCAGCGTCGAAGTCAACGAATACATGAGCATTGAAAGTTATGCGCATGTGCATCACATTGTGTCCAATGTGCGCGGCCGTCTGCGCAGCGATGTCACGCCGGGGCAGGCCATTGCTGCGGTGTTTCCCGGCGGCACCATCACCGGTTGCCCAAAGGTGCGCTGTATGCAGATCATTGCCGAACTGGAATACACGGCCCGCAGTGCCTACACTGGCTCTATGGGATACTTGAATCGCGATGGCAGCATGGATCTGAATATTTTGATTCGAACCCTGGAGCAACAGGGCAACCAACTACAATTTCGCGCCGGCGCCGGTATCGTGGCCGATTCGGTTCCGGAACGCGAATTAGCTGAGACACGCGCCAAGGCATTGGGATTGATACGCGCGTTACAGTCGTAAGCAGGCGGGCCACTATCGTATGCAGACAGCATTGCTCAATGGTCAGTTTGTCGATGCGCAGCAACCGGCTGTGCATCTTGACGATCGCGGCTGGTTGTATGGCGATGGTCTGTTCGAAACCATGCTGCTAACCGGGGGCAAGGTTCGATTTCTCGATGACCACCTTGAGCGCCTTCAAACCGGCTGCGAGCGTTTGGGGATTGCGGTGCCGACCACACAGGCGCTGTTGCCAGAACTGCAAACCCTCTGCGGCGAACAGCAAAGTGCCGTGGTGAAACTGACACTGACGCGCGGTCGCGGCGAACGCGGCTATCGCCCGCCATTACGCGCCAATCCGACGCGCCTGTGGCAGTTATTTGCAGCGCCGGCAGTTTCCAATAACGGGATCAAAGCACGCTGGTGCGAAACGCGGCTGTCGCGTAACGCGCAATTGGCCGGCATCAAACATTGCAACCGGCTTGAACAAGTATTGGCGCAGGCCGAATGGCACGATGCCGATATCGCCGAGGGCCTGCTGCTGGACACCGAAAGCGAATTGATCTGCGCCACCATGAGCAATGTGTTCTTGGTGGTGGATGACATCTTGATCACGCCCGATCTACGCTACAGCGGCATTGCCGGCGTAATGCGCAAGAATCTTTTGCGCTTGGCAGACACGCTTAAAATTGAACATGAGCAACGCGCAGTGCGCGCCGAAGAGATTGCAGCCGCACAAGAGCTGTTTGTGTGTAATGCCGTGCGTGGTATTCAACCGGTGATTGGCTTGGCCGAACAACAATGGCCCATCGGCAATGTCACGCGTTTGTTGCAAGCGGCCTTAGAACAGTGCTGATGCGTAAATCATTCAAATTGATTGGCTGGCTGCTGCTGTTGTGCCTTCTAGGTGCGGCGGCGCTATCCGCCTATGCTTGGCATTGGTTGCACCAACCCGTTACCACGGTTCAGGCCGATACGTTTGAAGTTGCACGTGGCGCTTCAGTGAATAGCATCGCGCGGCAATTGCATAGCGCCGGGTGGTTGCGCCATCCACGCATCTGGTCGTTGTGGGCGCGTCACCAACAACTCAGCGGCAAACTCAAAGCAGGTGAATATGCGTTGACGCCTGGGCTGTCGCCACAGCAGTTGTTGCAGTTACTCAGCAGCGGCGATGTCATTCTACGCAGCCTGACCGTTGTCGAGGGTTCTACTTATGCCGATCTGCGCCGCGCACTGGCGCAACGTACGGACATCAAGCACATCCTCAATGGATTATCCGATCGCGAAATCATGCAAGCGCTAGGTCTACCTGGCATACATCCCGAGGCGCAATTCTTTCCGGACACTTATCAGTTCGCCAAGAGCAGCAGCGACATGGATATTCTGCGTATGGCGCAACAACGCATGCAGCGTGAGTTGGCGACGGCGTGGGCGCAACGCGCCGACGATTTGGTGTTAAGCACGGTTTACGAGGCGTTGATCCTGGCATCGATTATCGAGAAGGAAACCGCATTGGCCAGTGAGCGCCCGTTGATTGCCGGCGTGTTTGCCGAAAGGTTGGCGCGCGGTATGTTGTTGCAAACTGACCCCACCGTTATTTACGGTTTGGGTGACAGCTATGATGGCAATCTGCGTAAGGTGGATTTGCGGCGCGATACTCCCTACAACACCTATACTCGCGCGGGCTTGCCGCCAACCCCCATATGCCTGCCCGGAGCGGCTGCATTGCATGCCGCGGTAAATCCGCAACGAACCGGCGCGCTATACTTTGTGGCTACCGGAAATGGCGATGGCAGCCATTACTTTTCGCGTAATTACATCGAGCATCAGGCTGCTTTGCAGCGTTACCTTAGGCGCAACAGAAATTAGTACTCATCAGTGATAGCAGTGACACCTGGAAAATTTATTACCTTGGAAGGCGGCGAAGGCGTCGGCAAATCCACGCAAGTGGATGCAGTGCGCGCCGAGTTACACGCCGCGGGTTTGGAGGTGGTGCTGACACGCGAGCCCGGCGGTACGCCGCGCGCCGAAAAGATTCGCGAAATTCTGCTGGCGCACGATGACGAAGCCATGCCGGAATCCTGCGAGTTATTGCTGATGTTTGCTGCGCGTGCCACGCATCTGCATAACTTGATCCTGCCTAGTCTTCACCGCGGTGCGTGGGTGGTGTGCGATCGTTTTACCGATGCCAGTTATGCCTACCAGGGTTATGGCCGGGGTCTGTCGTTGCAACACATCGCGCAACTGGAACTATGGGTGCAGCAAGGACGACAACCGGATCTGACCTTGTTGCTCGATGCACCGGTAGAGCTGGCGATGCAACGCGCACGTACTCGTAACGCTATGCAGGGACAAGGGCAAGGCGATCGATTTGAGCAAGAAGCCCACGCATTTTTTGAGCGCGTCCGCGAGGGTTATTGCACCCGCGCAGCAGCAGATACCGCACGCTTTCGGATGATCGATGCCAGTCAACCACTGGCGAGCGTCACTGATGCGGTGCGCGCAACGATTCGACAATTTATTGCGCAGGATTCGGCATGAGCGAAGTCACGCCAAAGCTGCCGACCTATGCGTTGCCATTACCCTGGCAGCAGCCGCTATGGGCACAGCTCAATGGCTGTTGGAAAGCTCAGCGACTACCGCATGCCATCTTGTTGCATGGTGTGTCCGGTCTGGGTAAGCAGTTATTTGCGCAGTGGCTGGCGCAGGCTGTGTTGTGCGAAGGGCGGGGCGAGGAACTTAAACCTTGCGGACAATGCACTAGCTGCACCTTGTATACCGCCGGCTCGCATCCGGATCTGCTGCTGATCTCGCCAGAAGAAGACAAGCAACAAATTTCAGTCGATCAAATTCGCGCCGCCAATGAGCGCCTGGGCATGACCAGTGCGCGCAGTGGCTATCGGGTGACCATCATCGAACCGGCGCATCAGATGACCATTGCCGCTGCTAACTCCCTGCTCAAAACCTTGGAAGAACCGGGCGCGAACAGCCTCATCGTGTTGGTTACCTCGCAAGCCTCGGCGCTACTGCCCACCATCCGCAGCCGCTGCCAACAATTGGGCATGCGCGCACCCTCGGTACAGGAAGCGCAGTCCTGGCTGGAGCAGCAAACTGGCAAGCCGGTATCCGCCGAGTTGTTGGCCTATAGCTGTGGCGCGCCGTTACGCGCCTTGGCAGCCGCGCAAGGCCGCTTCGAGGCGTTACGGCAGTCGATGGCGCCCGGTCTGCAAACATTGGACGAGGGCGGCGGTGACATTACTCAGATCGCTCATGGCTGGGCTGACGAGCAATTGCCGGAGCGACTTACCTGGCTCGATGGCTGGCTGACGAGCCGTATTCGACGGGAAATTCTCAAAATTGCCGACCCAGTCACGCGCGAGCCTTTGCAGAGCGCGGTACAAGTGTTAAACATAAGCGCGCTATTTCAGAGCATGGATAAACTCCGTGAGCTGAAGGCGCAATTAAGACGGACTGCATTGCAACGTGAACTGGCACTGGAGACGGTGTTGTTGCTGATGCAGCGAGCGCTAAACACCAGACACCAGGCGTTATATCGTGACGGTAATGCGGCAACCCAGTAGTAAACCCGGCCTGTTGACCTTGACCATCAAGGACAAGAGCGCCCTGTATCTGGCCTACATGCCGTTTATAAGAAACGGTGGTTTGTTCATTCCGACCAACAGCAACTACCGCCTGGGCGATGAAGTGTTCATGTTGCTGAATCTGATGGGCGAAGAAGAAAAGCTGCCGGTAGCCGGCAAGGTGATCTGGATGACGCCGAAGGGCGCACAGGGCAAACGTACTGCGGGTATCGGCGTGCAATTCAGCGAGCAGGATCGGGGCAATACCCAACGTAAGATCGAGAGCTACTTGGCCGGCGCCCTAGGTGGCGATAAGCCCACGCATACGATGTAGTTGGCTGCTGGCTATTTTGCCAGGGTCAGCATGTTTTGCAGGCCACCGCGCAATACATAGGTATTGAAGCCGCGCTCTGACAGGATGTACGCCGCCGCCGAACTGCGGCGGCCGGTATCGCAATACACCACGTACTTGCAGTTGCGATCCAATGTTTTAAGTTTGATGCGGATGAAGTACAGCGGGATGTTCATCGACGCTTCCAGGTGCTGGCTTTCGTACTCGGATGGCAGGCGCACATCCAACCACTTCGCGCCCTGAGCAACCAATTTCTCAGCCTGATACTGATCGACATACTCCAGCATCGGCTCGTTCAACAACTGCTTGAAGTCTTCCTTGCCGAGACGCATCAATGTGCCATCGGTCAACATGGTGACATTGGCATTGCGTTTGGCTTCGGAGATCAACGCTTCCTCGCCAAAGGTATCACCCATGCTCAACTCGGCGAGTTTGATGCCATCTTTGTTGAGCGGCGTCTCGCGGGTTACCTGGCACTTACCTTTGACGATGACGTAAAAATAATCGCCTTCATCGCCTTGTTTAATCACTGTTTGGCCGGTGCGAAAATCCACCCGTTGCAGGCGCATGAAAATCGCCTGGATATTGGCCGGAGGGACTTTATGAAACGCCTTGGTTTGTAGCAGGGTGGTCATCCAGTCGTCGGTGTCATCGTTTGCTTCACTGCTGTCTAATTCGCCCACCTCGTAGGACCCGGTTTGATCCCAGGTGAGCATGACATCCAGCAAATCACTGTCGATCGACAGGTATTCGATGCGGTCGGAGGCCACCACTGCGGTGTAACGGCGCGGCATGATCGGCGCCAGAGGATTACGTGCTTCGGGAGTGCCGGCGCGGACAATGGCCACGGTTTCGCCGTCCTGCAACAGCTCCACCACACCGCTAACCAAGTAAATCGTGCGTTTGTCGTTATCGCCCTGCTTAAACAGCGTACGGTCCAACTGCAAGTCGCGTAGTGAAGCTTTACGCGCCAACGCTTGCAGATTTTCAGGTTTGAGACCATCCAGGGGCGAGAATGATCTCAGAGTGCTGATCTCGAGTGGTTTGCTCTCCATTGGCTCTCTGGATAATCAAAATAAACGCATGGGTCAACAGTTCGCGTCGTTAAAGAGGCTGGATAACAAACGCCAACCGCCACCATATAGCGTTGGATGGTAGCACAGCGATTAACGCCAAGCCGCTCATTTTCCTGCACAAATGTGAACCCGAGCGCGATTAGAGCAAGCCGCTTTGCCAACCCGGATCGGGTTTGAAGTGCGCGCCATATTTTGCGGCGAGTTGTTCCAGCTTGGCGGTAATTTTTACGACGCCGATGCTGCGTGCATAGTGCAGCGGTCCGCCGCGGAATGGTGCAAAGCCGGTACCGAATATCACCGCTGCATCGAGTAAGTCGGCATCTTCAACCACGCGTTCGCGCAGTACTGCCATCGATTCGTTGAGCATCGCCAGGATCAAGCGATCCTCCAAATCGGCCGGCGCCGAGCCGCCGGCAGTCGGTTTAACGGCCTTGCCATCCCGCCACACATAGAAGCCTTCGCCTGATTTCTTACCGAATTTTTTCTGCTCAATCAGGGTCTGAATCATCTTCGCCTGCGGCCGCGCATAGGTCTGCGCAAGAATGGCGCCGACGTGCATACATACATCCAAGCCGACCACATCGGCTAACTCAATCGGCCCCATGGGCATACCAAAGTCGGTGGCCACTTTGTCGAGCAAGGCCAACGGCACGCCTTCATCGGCGGCCCGCATGGCTTCATTAAGATAGGGCATCAGGATGCGGTTGACGATAAAACCCGGCGCGCTGCGGCAGGGCACCGGCAATTTATCCAACTGCCGCGCAAACGCGATGGCTGCCTGCAAAACGTCGGGCCGGGTGTATTCAGACTGAATGATTTCCACCAGCGGCATCTGCGCCACGGGATTGAAGAAATGCAAACCCACGAACCGCCCTGGGTCCTGCAAGCCATCAGCTAATGACTCCAACACGATGCTGGAGGTGTTGCTGGCCAGAATAGCGCCGGGTTTGAGCTTGGGCTCCAAGCGCGCGTACAGTTCCTTTTTGGCGGCGGCGTTCTCGAAAATGGCTTCGATGACCACGTCGGCTTGCCCGACCTGCTGTGCCTCGACATCGGGCTGCAATCGTTCGGTGACGCGGCGGCGTTCGGCAACATCGCTGTAACGCTTTTCAAAGAATGTCTTGGCGCGCTCCAACGCCGGTTGGAGGTATTCCATCGCGCGATCTTGCAGCGATACTTGTAATCCCCGTACCGCGCACCAACTGGCAATATCGCCGCCCATCACTCCGGCGCCCACCACATGCGTATGACTGGCTTTAATCGTCGTTTGGCCGCCCAGGTTTCTCAGACGATCCTGCAAAAAGAAGACGCGCACCAGGTTGCGCGAGGTTGAGGTACAGAACAGCGTGGCAATCGAACGTGCCTCCGCTTCATAAGCGGCGACGCCATGTGCACCGTGCTGCTGCCACAAATCAATCACCGCATAGGGAGCAGGGTAGTGCTGCCGGGCAACACGTCGTTGCACTTGGGCGCGCATCTTGCCGGCAATGAAGGGGCGCAGTACTGCCCAATTCAACCAGCGGACCGTCAACGCAGGACGGTGCGGGGCAGGTGCACGCAATGCGAGTTGCTTGGCCGCAGTCCGCAGCTCAGTCATGGGCACTAGTTGGTCTACCAAGCCAATTTGTTGGGCTTTCTCGGCACGCAGGGTCTTGCCGGTCAAGATCAAGTCCATGGCTGCTACCGGGCCTAGTAGCCGCACCGCCCGCACCGTGCCGCCAAATCCCGGGTGAATGCCTAATTGCACCTCGGGCAAGCCCAGTGATGTCTTCGCATCGCTGGCGGCAACACGGTAGCGGCAAGCCAATGCCAGCTCTAAACCGCCGCCGAGTGCGAAGCCATGAATAGCCGCCACGGTTGGGCAGGGTAGTTGCTCCAGGCGGTCCAATATGCGCTGCCCCGAGCGAATCAATTCATAGGCCTGAGAGGCGGTGACTAGGTGGGTGAATTCCG
Organism: Pseudomonadota bacterium; assembly: GCA_031388915.1. Classification (GTDB taxonomy): domain Bacteria; phylum Pseudomonadota; class Gammaproteobacteria; order Steroidobacterales; family Steroidobacteraceae; genus CAILZL01. The sequence continues at coordinate 13,979 of JANMSB010000232.1, forward strand.
TGATGTCGGCGCCAGCAATAAAACCACTGGGTTTGGCCGATACCACCACCACGGCGGTGGGACGCTGCTTTTCCAGCGCCGCCAGCTTGGCATCCAGATCAGTCATGGCAGCATGCGACAACGTGTTGGTGCTGGCATCTGGCTTATCGAACTCCAGCCAGGCAACGCCATCTGCATCAGTGCTGAGACGCCACGACTCATGGCTAGTAGTAGTTTCGTTCATGCGCTCCCCCGAGGCTGATGATTTCTTAAACTGAGTTTTCTGGGTCTAGCGACGCTCGCCGTGGACCGTAAACTCGCAAATCAAGGGCAAATGATCCGAAAAAGTCACCTTGGGAATCTCGAATCGGGTCATTTCAATCTGACGCGAATGCAGGATGAAATCCAATTCCTTGCGCGGCGCGCGGCTTGGATAGGAGGGCAGGCCATCGCGATTGGCGCTGACGAGCCCGGCCGCCTCGCAGAACAAGTAGATCTCGTGGTCACCCCAGAAGGTATTGAAATCGCCTGCCACAATCACCGGTTTGGAGCACTGTTTGACCAGCGAGTGCAGGTACCGAAGCTGATCGTGACGGTGCCGGAACTTAAGCGACAAATGCACCAGGAAGATGGCGCAATCCTCCAGCTCCAATTCGATAATCAGGCGCTTAATGCCGCTTTCAAAATAGTGGAATCGTTCGCCTTCAACACGCGGCGCCGCCAGAAACGCATTGGATTGTTTGCGCACAATGGGCAGCAAGTTATTGATCGACGACACCCCGTACTTGCACTGATAAATCGAGTAATGCCCGAGGGAATCGGCGATGTACTGGGCTTGATTGATCAAACCAGACCGCACTGACCCGGTATCCACCTCAATTAGAGCCACCACATCCGGATCGGCCTGCTTGATGAACTGGGTAATGCCGCTCAGCACCCGGCTATTGCTGCGCAGGTAGCCTGCTCCCGGGATGGGAAGGTGGAACATGGCGCCGGTGCCCGTGGCATATCGAATGTTGTATAGGAGGAATTTCATGTGTTTGTAAGTTGGCAGTGTTTTCAACATATAACCCGGGCTTACAATGTGCACAACTAGCGTTATGCGCGTTTTTCGGGGGTTAGCCCGAATGTGTCTCACGGGAGTGTCTGATGAGCTCGGTATCGCAACAGAATCCGGTCCGTTTATTTGTGGCCCACGCCTTTGAGCCTGACGGCGATTACCGTCGTTTGTTCGAGTATTTGGAAAGCTCGCGCAATTTTTTCTACCGCAACTGCAGCGTTCCGGAACTCCCTCAGGGGCTGGACAAGGAGGGTTTGCGCCAAGAACTGCGCAAACAAATCAATCTGGCCGAAGTGGTGCTGATACCGGCCGGTTTATACAACCAGAACCGCGAATGGGTGGAATTTGAGCTGAACTGCGCCAAAGGATTCGACAAACCGGTCGTGGTACTGAATGTCTTCGGCGTGAAGATGAAGCTCCCGGTACAACTCGAAGCTCTGGCCGACGACATTGTCGACTGGAACGAGCGCGACATCGTTGATGCCATCAAGCGCCAAGCCCGTCACGAAGAATCCACACGCTGGGACACGGTGGAGTTCAAGCTGGAAGACTTTGAAGAATTCAAACGGGACCACAACAAGTAAAGCATCAGGACAGCGAATCAGGGCTCGACATAGTCGATGACTTCAAGATCGAAACCCGAGAGCGCGTTGTACTTGACCGGCGTACCCATTAAGCGAAATTTGCGCACACCGAGATCGCGCAGAATTTGCGAGCCGAGACCAATCGTCATTTGTGTACTGCGCCCGCCAATTGCAGCAGGTGCGGGCGTGTCGCGTTTGCCCAGTGCAATGTCGATGCTGGCAAGCAAATCGTTCGGTGACTCGTTGCCGCCGAGAATCAACAATATGCCCCCAGTTTCGTTAATTTTTTTGAGGCAGCGCTGCGTGTTCCAGCCGACTTTTGCACGTGGCTGAGTGCTGACGAGATCACGTAATGCACTGGTGAATTGCACACGGACCAGCGGTGCGGGATTCTTTTCGACATCGCCTTTGACCACCGCGAGGTGAATATCGCCATGACAGGTATCGCGATACGTATGCAGAAAAAAATCGCCGGCATCGGTCTTGATCGGGCCTTCGCTGATTTTCTCGATACTGCTTTCGTTAACCACGCGGTAATGAATCAAATCAGCAATGGTGCCGATTTTTAAGCCGTGTTCCTGTGCGAATTTCTCAAGCTCCGGGCGGCGCGCCATGGTGCCATCGAGATTCATAATTTCGCAGATCACACCAGAGGGATCGAAGCCCGCGAGTCGCGCGAGATCGCACGCGGCCTCCGTATGGCCGGCACGCACCAGCACGCCACCAGGCTCCGCTACTAATGGAAACGTGTGGCCAGGCTGAACGATATCTTCCGGTTTCGCATTGCGCGCTGCGGCAGTGCGTACCGTATGCGCGCGATCGGCAGCCGAAATGCCGGTTTCGACGCCATGTGCAGCTTCAATCGACACCGTAAATTTGGTGCCGAAACCTGAGGTATTTCGCTGCACCATGAGTGGCAATTTAAGACGGTCGCAGCGCTCGCGCGACATCGGCATGCAGATAAGACCGCAGGCGTGACGCGCCATGAAAGCAATGTGTTCGGCCGTAACGCATTCGGCGGCCATGACGACGTCGCCTTCGTTCTCGCGATCCTCGTCATCCATGAGAATCACCATTTTGCCGAGGCGAATGTCCTGAATGATTTCTTCGATAGTATTAAGGGGCATGCAGCATCCTGGTTATATCTTGGCGTAAATAGCGCGCGGTAAGTTCGAATACGAGTAGGGCAGCCCAATGCCGTCGCGCACTGCTGGAGCAGTTGACTGGTCGCAATTCGGACGAAAGTCGCATAGCAGGCCCTGTCGTAACATCAGGGCGGATGAAGCAAAACGCACACACAGCGATTCTGCGCGCGACAATGCTTCCTCCCATAACCGGACTGTACCGTCGGCCCGGAATCGCACCGAGTCTGCTGTCCTTACCGAAGTGATCGACAAGCGCCTGCGGGCTATGTGCAAATTGCACAATTACCGCCGGTGGGGAGTTTCACCCCGCCCTGAGGGGCGCGCAAATTAACATGACAGTTGACGCAGCGCCAATTACATCAACGTGTTTGCCGCGGTACCTCACCAATGCGTCAAGTAGCCAGCACCCTGGATGAAGGGCAAGGGTGAGCGGAGTGCATTCGCAGCCCGGATAAGGATTTTTAGTTATTCGCATAATGTATATTATGTCTTATTTCATTGAGCTCTGAGCTCTTTACCAGTGCAGCCCTGTTGGCGGAACTCGCCGAGGTCTTGCCGCTGCTCAGTTGGTGCATCGCTATGCCGGGATTCATGTAATTTGACCCAGAATCGCGGATAACCTACTGATTGATAGATGCAATTTTGAGGTTCGACTATTAGATTTTAGCTGCCGGCGCTAATGTTGGTGCGGACAGCTTGCCCAGATGAGCCTTGAATCCTTCCAGTAAATCAGCCTGTGTGGCCATCGATGCCTCCGCACGATGTAACTCCACTTCTTTCTGCTGCAGCTTGTCTGATAGATCTCGCAGCTGACCTTCCAGCGCTTCGTTTGCCATCGTCAAATGAGTGCGTTCTGCAATGAGGCCGTCTATACAGTGCGCCTACTTGATCCTGTGTGCGTTTCAACGCACGGGTTTCAGTGTGTGCTTGATGCAGCTCGGTCTGCGTGCGTGACAACTCTGAGGTGAGTCGGGCGTTATCTCGATGGCTGTTCGTCAATTCTTCTTGCTTGCTCGCCAGCGTCTGATTGAGGGTGCGAACTTCTGACTGCAGATACTGTTGCTGCTGGTCATGCTGTCGTTGCGTCCGCTCACGCTGCTCTTTGGTGGCTTGCCTAAAGTGCTCCAGCGATTCACGCGCTTGCGTGTGTTTTTCTTCCAGTGATTGGAGGTGTAGCGCGTCGGCCGCCAATCGCTCTTGCAGGTCCATGACTTGCTGGTGGAGTTGCGAGCTTCGCACGCGATCGGCTTCCGATTGCTGTTTGGCGAGTACATGCTGAGTACGTTCGTCGGAGAGTTGGATCTCGGTCCGTTCCAGGTGTGTGCGTAACGCATCGGCTTCTTGCTGAAGGGTGACGTGCCGCGCCTCAGCTTGTTGTCGCTCAGCGGTGAATTGCTGAGTGACTGCGGCGACTCGGGTATCTGCCTCGTCTTGCAGTCGTGCGGCGAGCCGGACCACCAATTCTTGCAAGGCGTCGCTGATGGCGACCTTGGGGCCAGTGGCCCCGTCTGCCTCTTCCTCGATTTCTTTTAAATTCCGTGAGTAAATATCAGGGTAATTACGGAAACAATAACGCGAGATAATGGCAGATTAACCGCTCTGATAGCCACTCGCAGCCTATCCCCACCCTTAGAATGGTATGAAACGCCAATAGCAGGCGTACCTGCGTACAGGCCCGCAAACTAGATCTCGCACTCTTGCTATTTGATGCGTAATGCTTGATGCGAAGTGGAGGTAACACCATGCGTACTACTCTGGTCATTGATGATGATGTCTTGGCCGCCGCAAAGGGCTTGGCCCTGCGCCAACACAAAAGTATCGGTGAAGTCATTTCGGGATTAGCCCGCCAGGGGCTGCGTCCCAGCACCGCTGTCACGCCTGCGATTCGCAATGGGGTGCCGTTACTTCCATTACGATCCGATGCGACACCCGTAACCCCCGAACTCGTGGCCCAGCTGAACGATGAGTTGCCATGACGTTTCTGCTCGACGTCAATGTATTGATCGCGCTGCTCGATCCCGCCCATATCCAACATGAGCCAGCACATGCGTGGTTTGCTACTCAAGGGAAACATGCGTGGGCCACCTGTCCACTCACTGAAAAACGGCGTCCTGCGCATTGTCGGCCATCCGCGCTATCCGAACTCGCCGGGAACGCCAGCGGCCGTGGCGCCGTTGATGCGCGGGCTGTGTGCCCTGCCCGGTCACACCTTCTGGCCCGATACACTCAGCGTGATCAACAGCGATCAGCTGGACGTCACCCGACTACTGAGTTCGGGACAGGTCACCGACAGTTATCTGTTGGCGCTCGCTGCTGCGCACCAGGGTCAGCTCGCCACCTTTGATCGTCGCCTGGTCACTGACGCAGTGCACCGTGGGGCTCAGTGCATTTACTTGATCGCATGATGGTGACGGCAGTGATCACTGCAAGCCGATCACCCAAGCTCAACTTATTTGGCCATCCATTGATGCAAGAGCCGTTGATTCAGCCCAGCGCATTCCTGAGGGTTGCGGCCTTGTGACCGAGCGATTTTGTCGACCATCAGGCGTTGCCGATGCAACGGTCACCGCTGACGCCCATCTTTGCCCATCGATCGTGTTACCGGCGCGCAGCATGCTCATGAGGGTGGCCAGCCCGGTGCGGTCTGCCCGGGCACCGCTTACCATATCCTCGAACACGCGCTCGCAGCCGGCAGCCTGCAAGGCATCGCGCTGCAAGTCCAGATTCTGGTAGTCGGTGGATACACGGGCATAGCCGATCAGCATGGCGACTTGTCCAATAAATCACGAAAATTCAGCGTGGCTGGACTTTGAATATTGGAAAGGGATTGTGGATGGTCCTTGTGCTTGAGCTACCCAACGCTTGCCGGCCTAGCGCGGAAGTGCAACAAACCCTCGTTTTTTGGACCATACGGACAAAGTTTTGGGGAGTGTCCGGCAGTGGCGAAAAAGAAGTTGAGATGGCGCACATGTTGCCGTCAAAATCAGACGCGTACGGCAGTTTGGTGTATTACTGCTAGAGTCGGAGCGATGTACCTACGTCGAATCAGCCTTCCAGCGGTCTATGGAAACTAGGTCAGCGAGAATGCCGCGTTGCGCCCACCCTTCAATCTCTAGCATTGGTTTCGGATAAAATGACGCGACATGGCCGAGGCAGATGATCGCGACCGGTTTACCACCGTCCGGTATGCCAAGCAGTGCGGCCAGCTTTTCAGGATCAAATAGCGATACCCAGCCCATGCCCAGGCCTTCTGCACGGGATGCCAGCCACATGTTCTGAATCGCGCACGCCACAGACGCCAAGTCCATTTCGGGCAACGTGCGGCGCCCGAATACATGGTTTTCGCGATGATCCATCAAGGCCGCAACCAGTACTTCGCCGCACTCGCGGATTCCTTCGACCTTGAGACACATGAAAGCGTCACCGCGCTCGCCCAAGGCTGCTGCCGTTGCCACACGTTCCGTGTCGACCAGCTGGCAGATTTGCTCACGCAGCGCGGGGCGCTGGATACGGATAATGCGCCATGGCTGCATGAGCCCAACGCTCGGTGCCTGATGTGCAGCCGTCAGCACCCGTGTTAGGAGCTCCTCATCCACCGTGCCAGGAATGAAATGACGCACATCGCGTCGCGCAGCAATAAGGCGGTAGATAGTGTCGATGTCCGATTGATTGAAAGTATCAGGCAATGCTTCCTCGCTGAGTTGTCATGCCTGCGCCCTTGGTGGGCGCCGCGCAAGGCACGCCCATTATAGAGCGACCCTGCGTGGCTACCAACGCATCCTGGCGGTTTGGCGCGACAACCAACCAGCGTCAAGCCAGTCATCGGTCAGGAGCTGGGCGTGCTGGCCGAAATCGAGGCCGATACCAAGGCCGTGTTGAACATCATGGTCAGTTGCAGATAATGCAGGTTCCTTTGCAGCTAATGCTGGTTTGAGGGGCCCGTCATTTGCAGTTATTCCTGGCCGAGAATCGGCTGGAATGCTGGTCGGGCCAGTTTCAAATGCAGGTCACTACAGCTAGCGCTTTCATCGATTGCAGCGAAGCCGTTGCCTCTTTCTCAATCCGCTGAATCGTCCTCAGATTCAAGCCAGACACTGTTGCCAGTTCGTCTTGAGACCAAGCTCTGGCTTTTCTCATTTGCAGCAGCAGGTCAACATTAGCTTTCATTTAATACGTAGGCTTGTAGTGTTCGAGGCCGTTGCAGAATATGAGTAGTTACAGGAATATTTGACGAATCGTTACGTTACGAATGCGAATTCCATCCGACAGTTTTACGACATTACCAAAAAAAAACAAAACCTAAGGCGCTTCGCCTTTGCGAGTCGGAAACAGCGTGTTGTTGGGCGATACCCCGACGCCGCTAGGTAACCGAAGATTCACCGAAGGCAAGTCGGTTGCCGTCTGGATCGACGACCTCGAAGTCCCGCATTCCATACGGTCTATCTTGCGGTTCGCTCACAGTGAGATTTCTCCCCTTTAGCTCCGAGAAGTATGCATCGACGCCGCTAAGCTGAATGTACGCCATGCCCGTTCCGCGCCGTCCCTCAGGCATCGAAATCAAGTCCAAGCTGATGGAATCGCGGCACACGTTTCCGTGCGTGATCGGATCGCCCCCTTTCCACCACAACTGGAACCCAAGTTGGTCCATGTAGAACGCCGGCGCCTTGTCCACGTCCGTAACCGGCAACCGAGGTGTCACTGCCTCGAACTGCGGTTTCGCATCGATAGTGTTGCTCACGGGAATCAATCTCCTTATTTCGCCCAACAGGGAATGAACGGACGCCGGCGTCCAGACAGTTCCAATAATAGGGACGGAGTTTGGCGCGTGTAAGTTTTGTTTTCACAGCGAGTCCTTTCCGGGCTGTCTCGTTAGTGCTGATTTGGGATCGGATTGCCGGATCAACCGCTGCGTAGGCTTTCCTGTTGTCGTGGCCTGGAATCGTCTGTCGGCTCGTTTCGTTTCACTGACCCACCAGAATCAGTTTTCCCGTCTTCGGATCCTTGAACACTTGCCCGACCGGCTGCATTCCCTCGCCAGCTTGCTGACCGCGCAATCCTTCCGGCAGTTCGGTGAGCTCGCGGCCTTTCTGCACGACCTCTTGTCCGTCGCTTGCGGCGTCCACGCCCGTCTGCATTTGCCGCTGCGCCGATACCAGCGCCACGACCAGACCACAGATAAATACGAGCATGATGTCGACAAGATTGACGAGGGAGGTTTGCGGATCCTCCATCGAATCGTCGAATCGCGATTGCTCCCAACGTCGCGTCATGCCTCTCGCTCCCAGCGAGACAATGCCTCGTCATACCAACGGCGACGGAGACGCGCGATAACGAAGCCGATGGCGCCTGCCGTCAATCCGAGCACGGTGGCATCGAACGCTGTCAGCATGGCTTCGGCCAACAGATTCAGATTACCGTTACTCAATGCCATCAGTCCCGGGCCCAATGAAATCAGCGTAGCCATGAGCCCCAGCATGGGCGAAATGCGCGTCAGAATGTCGGCACGCTCGATCCGCCTTCGAGCACGCGCTTCGACAACGAACAACTCTGCAGGCCGCTTGACACGTTTCAAGACCACGCGCTCGCCGACCAGCAAGCCGCTATCGACACAGGCGAGCACAATGCAGACGAACAAGCTTACGATCACGGGGTAGAGCAGCAGCGGCACGATTGCGTGCACCAACTCGACGACTACTCCATTCATGGCGTGTCTCCTGCGCGCGCGGCGCCGCGCTGGTAGTCATAGCGGCTGCGCATGAATCCCACCGCGAACAGAATCACGGCAAATGCGAGCAGCACGACCACGCTCCATTTCATCGCGGTGGCAGTACTACTTTTTTCCAGCTCGGAGACCTGCGCTTCAGTCGATTGTTCGGCACTCACTTCCGTCATCGTCGACGGGGATGTGCCAGGCTTTACGACTTCCACGCGTGCTTTGTCGAGCATTGATTGCAAAGGCTGCCGTTGATCCTCCCGCAGCCGTGGCATGATCCACTCGAACACTGGATGATCGGGCCGCGTGTGACCGCTGCCCGGCAATCCATTCTGCAGCAGCAGATCCGCCCACTCTTGCGCAACCTGTTGCAACGTCGCCTCATCGGTTTGCCAGAAACCTTTTTGAGCCGCTACCATCAGAATCGCCATCATGTTGGTTTTCACGTGCACGTTCGAGCCTTGTTCCAAAAAACGGTCGACATCGATTTGATAGCGATCGTCCAAGTACACGGCTTTAACTTCATCCCACGCCCAGCTCTTGATGATGTCGGGATTCGTCACCTGCCAGCCCCACAAATACTCCGTGAACTCGCTGCCAATGGTGCGTGCGCCGGCATAGCCGTGTTGCATCAGCGGCTTGATCCACGCGGGATTGAGGAATCGACCGCGGAGTTCTCCCACCAACGCCGCCGGCAACGGTTGCATGTTAGGTTTGGCGGTATTCGAATGATCGGCTACGTAACTGGCGGGAACGCGACCGCTAACGGTTTCGACAGCTAGGCTCAAGCCGCCCAGATAGTCAAAGGCGTCGTTGTTGTCCATCAATCCGTATAAATTGCTCGCGCGACCGAGATACGTATTGCGAACTGTGCCGAGATTGTTACGAAGCAGATCCTGCCTCGATTGAGACTTGCCGTCCGCGCGATAAGCGTGACCGATGCGACCCAGATACGTTTTCGCCAACTCCTTGCGATCGGTCCACGCTCCGGACCGCTCCGCCAAGCGATTGATACCGGCGCCATAGTCGCCGGGTGCAGTGCCGAACACGCGCAGGCTCGCATCGCGACCCGCCGCTTCGGGCGTAGTGCCGCTCGCAAGCAAATTCTTCGCTTCCACGATCCAGTGAGCGGCAACATAATTGCGCGCCAGCGGTTCGTCGCCGCCAACAGCCATCGCACCGAGCGGTTGCAGCGCCGCGCGCAGTGACGGCGCCAATGCAGGATGCTCGCGTTCAATCGTGCCGCGACTGCCATCGAGTGCCAGCAGTACGGCCTTGTCGAGCCACGCAATCTGCTCGCCGAAGAGATCACGAAACAGGCCTGACGTGACGAACATCGTGTCGGCGCGGGAACCGATGGTTTGCAGCGGTTGACGTTTCAGCCCGGAGACAATGCCGCGACTGTTCCATTGCGGTTCGATGCCAAGCAGTGCGAGTCCGAATCCGACCATCGCCCCTTCGTCGCGCACCGAATCAGATGCCCATAGAATCACTGCTTCCTTGCCGTCGGGTTGTACGCGCTTTCGCGCATCGATGGCTAGCTGCTGGCCGAGCGAATAGCCTAGGCGCGACGGAATCAAACTGTTGTCCAGACCGTGAAAGTTGCGGCCCGTCGGCAACGCTGCCGGATTACGAATAGGATCGTTGCCTGAGCCGGCGGGCACGAACCGACCGTTCAACGCCCTGTGCAACGCCTTCATTTCCTCGACCGGCGAGCGTCTGAGATCGCGCTCGACCTTCGCTACGTCTTTCACATCGCCCTGTTTGAGCGACGTCATCATCGTGTTGATCGCCTGATCGCTCCACGTCTTTCCGAACACGTGCAGACCGAGCGGCATGAAATCTTCCTGGAGACGCGTGAGGTAGTGGCCGATCTCGTGCACCAGGAGTTCATCGTCGGCCTGCTCGAAGCGGATGCCTCGCACCTTTAATTCTGCATCCATGCTTGCCGTTAACGCGTCGCGTAAATTCAACTCATCAATAAGCGCGCGCATCGCCGTAGCGGCCTGCTCTCGCAATGCAGAGTTCGAGGTGGATTCGTAACTCTCCACGAGCTGCCGCAGGCGCAACAGGTCATCGTACAAAGGTGTGGCTGTGAGCGGTGGAATCAAATGATCGATTATCACTGCCAGGCCACGGCGTTTAGCCTGTAATCCTTCGCCGACGCCGTCGACGATGTAGGGATAGATGCCGGGCACGTCGCCAGCGATCAGTGTGGAATAGTCATTTTCACCCACGCCCACGCTTCGTCGCGGTAGGAATTCATAGGTTGAGTGACGCCCCAAATGCACAACGGCATCAGCCTTGAACGCGTTGTGCAGCCAGAAGTAGAACGCCAGATATTGATGGGTCGGCGGCACGCTGGTGTTTGCATGCAACAGCTCTTCGTTGAGCTCCCAACCGCGCGGCGGTTGCGGACCGACGAATACCTTGCCGAAGCGGATGCCGGGCAGTATGAACTTGCCGTCATTAACCATGACATAGCCCGGCACTGCGCCCCAGCCGCGCAGCCCTTCGATGCCGGTCGCAATCAACGCCTTGGTTAGTTTCGTTACCGGCTCGACACTGCCGCCGCCGATGTAAGTCTCATAGGCACTTTGCAATTGCCTGATCAAATCCAGCGCCCGCTCTCGGGCTGGATGCTGCGCGCCTTCCACTAGATGCTTTAGCTCGCCCAGCGCATGTTCGACTTGTGCCCGAGCTTCGTTCGGCAGTCGGGCTTGGCGCGCCTGCGCGACCTTAGTCTCAAGCATGGCGAGCGGCCCCCCGACCATTTCCTGCTGCAATGTTTTAGGCATTTGCGCAAACCACTGCGAATACTCGGCTGCAGATACGGTTGTTACGCGCTCAGCCATCGAGCGCAACGCATCGCCTTGCTCCGGCAGATTCACGCCGTCGCGTTGTAGTCGATCAAGCAGCGCCTGCGGGGTGTCGGGCAACGCACCTGTGTCGTAGCCTGCTGCTTTCATCGAACGGAGTATTTCGAGCAGCGAAGCGGGCACATCCAAATTGTCGGCGCCGATGTTGTGCCGGCCCGGTGGATGATTGTAATAGACCAGTGCGACGCGCTTATCCGCGTTCGTCTTGGTTTGCAATTGCGACCAGCGAGCAACACGTCGCGCGAGCAAGTCCGCTTGCTTCGGCAGCAAGGTCACACGTGATATAGCAATGCCTGTCAGCGAGTCGATCTGCGGTTTGGCTGCCGCTGCAATCACCAAAGGCTGACTGATGCCCTGTAGTTCCGGCATCGCCACGCGATAATACACGCTGTCCCAGGACAGGCCTTGATCGGAAAGCTGCCATGCTTCCGCATCGACGTCGTACAGACGGAGCGCTTTGAACACCGGCACATTGAGTTGTTCCAGAAGTCGCGTCGCCGCAACTCGGTCGCTACTGCCGCCGACCACGAAGTCCTGCACCGAGATGATGGCGGTGATCTGTTTACCGACTCGCTGACGCAGCATCTCAAGCGCTTCGCGACTCGCTACACCCCAGCCGGCGAATACAGTCACGCAATCAAACTGAGTCTGACCGATCGACTTGCAGAGCGCCTCGCCGACATCGCCCACCTGATCGGCATGCTGATCGTCCAGTACTACTACAAGCTTTCCCTTCGATGTCAGATCCGCAGGGGCTATCCATTCGCTGCCGCGACGGATGCGCACGGTTTGCGGGCTCTGCAATGGAGCGATGCGGGTTGAGAGCCTGCTGTCCATCGGACTTAGCATCAGCGCCAGCAGCGATTGCAGGTTGGCCGGGTTACGGTTCTGCCAATACCCGCGCGCGTGAATCCACGGCGCTAGCTGCGGATACTTTTTCGCTGCGTTTGCTACGGCATCGGGACTTGCGTCCTTGTCGTCGGTGAGCGAGGACACTTCAGCGTATCGCGGATCGTTATCCTTAAATAGGCGCTCACCGTTCCAGCGACTGTTGAGTCCGAGTGCGGGATCACCCGACAGCGCGATCACGTGCTTCACCTTCGACGTGCGCAGGGGCGGCAGCAGTCGTTGCGCGGTTTCTTTGAATACCGTCGTCAACAGGATCGAATCCGCGGATGACAACAACTGCTCAAGCTCCGCATCCGATAGCGCATCAATCTGCGCAGATGTGCGAAAGACCAAACGATGGTTCTGATGTTGCGCATGGAGCGATTGAGCCATCTGAGCAAGTTCGGCTGCATTTCGCTCGGAGACAATTGCAACCAGTGTTGCAGCCGAAATGGGCAGCGGAGCGCACGCTAAAAGCGCCAGCAGCAATGCCAACTTACGCATGAGCGACCTCCTGCAATGACTCGCACTGCACCGTGCTGAATAATTGCGGCCGAAGCCCGAGTGCTTTGATGCGGCCGACGGCGCGAGCGACTTGCTGATCGTGGTCGCTGCCGAGTGCGTCGATCACGATCCCAAGATAGGTGCCACTGTGCGCTGCTACTACACCTGCAGCACCGATAGTTACGGCGATGTTGTGCATGGCTTCCAACGAGCGCTTGGGCAACCGGTTCTGATGGAGTTGCGCGCTGCGTGTAGCAACCGCGCCGATTGCGCCGATGTTGCGAGATTTGAGGGCTTGGCGTAGCACGATGAGCAGCGCGGCGTACTCCTCGCATTCACGGTTCGAATAGCCAGGCTGTCCGTGATTGAATTGCAGTGTCGATACTTCGCCGCCTTCATCGATGGCGACCAACGTTAATGCGGGCACCGGCCCGAGAGCCACATGCAGGCGGGATTTGCGATGCAAATACGCGACAACGCCAGAATGCATCACGCCGTCACTGGGCTCAATGTCCTGCAACAGGGATTCCAAGATCGCTACGTCCTGCGGCACGCGATAGCAATTTGTTACCGCCCGATAAGCGGCAACGAGATCGGCTGTGCTACCCGAAAGCCCCTTTCCTTGCGGAATATCGCTGCTGAGTTGCAATTCGCCATGCAACGGTAACTCATATCGACGCAGTAGCGCTTCTACCAATCGCTGCGCCTTCCACGCAGAGTTGGGTATGACGATGAGTTGATCGTTACTGTCGGATACTTTGAAGTGCGCGTGCGCGTGCAGGTCGATGGGCAGGGTCACCAGGAAGTGGCCGTGTTCCGGCAGCGCTCCTTGCAACAACTCGCCGAAGCTTGCATTGCACGAAGCTCGAGCGTTGGGCGCGGCCGGGCTGGGCCACACAGGCGTGTTCATGAGATTGAATTCCAGGCGGAGGACTGACGAACGCAACGGCGTCGCTCTCCGCATAGCAGCGACGTCACACGTGTCGCCCGCACGGAATTCCGCTTCCTCGACGCACCCCGGCCGATGAATAGACGACGACAACGAGCCGGTCTCCTGGCTCACGGCTTGACGTTCAATGCATCACCTTCCCAGATAGTTGACATCCAGTGGTCACGATGCGAACACGCCGTTAACAGTTGCGGGGGCAGCCCAGGTGTTGCACCCAGTTCCCGATTAGGTCCCTCTCGGGACACTCATTGCGCCCACATACGATCATGGAAATTTGTCGGTACGTCAACTGCGAGTACATCCATTGTCGAGTGATGGCCGCCGAGACGCCTCCACAGGTCATCCGCGCGCGACTCCTTTGCCTGGCAGCGCGACCACCCAGTCAGTCTTGACGCGGCCGTGTTTTATCAGCATTCTTCGCACCGCGTTGAGTTCCCCGTGAGGGGATTGAAATGGGAATCGGGTGCAAAAGCCCGAACTGCCCCCGCAACTGTAAGCGGTGCTTCCGACGTCGATAGACCACTGAACCCACGGGTTTGGGAAGGTGACGAACGGGATTTAAGCCGCGAGCCAGGAGACCTGCTCAGCGACGTCGTCTTCGAACAGCCGGGGAGTGCTGAACGAGCGGGAGTTCCCGAATGACGATCGGTGCATGGTTCGTCGGCTCGCGCAAGTGAGCCGAACCCGTGCGTTTGGTTTTCACGTTGGAGCTGCCCGCATGATAAATCCGTCTGCGCTTACACATGTCGCCTTCGTGAACGTCCGGCAGAATTTTTGATGGACTTCAGGCGATGAACTCCACTGCATCCACTCTATTCGACAGTCGTCTCACTGTGCACGGCGGCCGATTAAGCGATGCGCGCGCGCTGTATCCGCAAGCGCCAACACCATGGATCGATTTGTCGACCGGAATCAATCCGAAACCATATCGGGCGCCGCGCGCTACCGCCAGCGCCCGCGCACGGCTGCCGGAGCCGCGGCACTTGAGAGAACTCGAATCGACCGCATCGCGCGCGTTTGGCGTCGCCGACGTTGAGCGTGTGGTGGCAACATCCGGGTCCGAGGCGGCGCTGCGCTTGATGCCGTACGTGATCGGGTCCGCGAGAGAAGCGCATATCGCAGGGCCTACTTATTCCTCGCATGCCGATGCATGGAGATCGGCTGGCGCCCGATTGTGCAACGCCGTAGCAGCATCTGACGCCAGCGCAATCACCAAAGGCGCGGTCTTCACACTCGTGAATCCGAACAATCCAGATGGACTGGTGACCGCCCGCGATCGCGTGTTGTCCTTGCATGATGAGATTGCCGCGCGCGATGGTTTTCTAGTTGTCGATGAAGCGTTTGCAGAGGTCCAACCGGCTTGCAGTGTGGCTGCGGAGGCGGGCAGTGCGAGATATCCGAACCTGCTCGTGTTGCGTTCGTTCGGCAAGTTTTTCGGCCTCGCGGGACTGCGGCTGGGATTTGTCATCGCCGCTCCCCCTATCGCGTCACGGCTGCGTGGACTGCTCGGTGACTGGCCCGTAACGGCCGACGCAATCGGGGCGGGGATAGCCGCCTATGCAGATGCCACATGGGCCGAGCGGACGCGATTGCGGCTGCGTCACGCCGCGCGCCAGCTCGACGACGTACTGACGCGCGGTGGTTTCACTATCGTGGGCGGCACCAGTTTGTTTCGACTCGTGCGTAGCGAGGTCGCACGCAGTCGCTTCGAACAGCTGTTACGCGCCGGCATTCTCGTGCGACCGTTCGATCACGACCCAACGCTGTTGCGCTTCGGTTTGCCGCACGGAGATGCCGTATCTCGCCGGCTAGAAGACGCATTGAGGAGCCCGACATGAGCGATTCGATTTCCCCCTCGGATTCAGAGGATCAGCGCGATTTGGATCACCGCGCCGCGATGCAGGTGCTGCAGGCGCAGCGGCGCACGGAACGCGCAAGCAAGACGTTACGCGGTGGCTTGCTGATGGTGCTTACCGGGCCGGGCAAAGGAAAATCGTCGAGCGCTTTCGGCATGGTCGCACGCGCGCTCGGTTGGGAGATGCGCGTCGGAATCGTGCAGTACATCAAGGGCAAGTGGCAGACGGGCGAGCGGCACTTCTTTCGTCGCTTTCCGGACCTGGTGACGTACGAAATCATGGGCGAGGGCTTCACCTGGGACGTGCAGGACCGTCAGCGCGACATCGCTGCGGCGCAGAAGGCGTGGCAACGCAGCCGCGAGATGATTGAGGATCCGCAATATGACTTCGTGCTGCTCGACGAACTCAATATCGCATTGCGTAACGATTATCTCGACATCGACGAGGTCGTGACTTTTCTGCAAGCGCGGCCGCGCGACAAGCATATCTGTATCACCGGTCGCGATGCCAAGCCCGCATTACTCGAGATCGCCGATCTAGTGACGGAAATGACGCTGGTGAAGCATCCGTACCAAGCCGGCTACAAAGCGCAGCGAGGTATCGAGTTTTGAAACCATTGCGCGATCTGTTTTGGGTTGCTCTCTTATTCTCGAGCGCATCGCTTGCCGCGGGACACGCGCGTCCGCAGCGCATCGTATCGATGAATCTGTGTCTGGACTCTGTCCTCGTTCAGCTCGTGCCTCATGAGCACATTCTCGCGCTCAGCCAGTACTCGCGCGATCCGTGGCGTTCGACTATTGCCGACATCGCCCAAGGGTTGCCTTATACAAACGAGACTGCCGAAGAAGTGGTGGTGCTCAAGCCCGATCTCGTCATAACCAGTCGCCACTCCGCCATTGCCACGCGCAACGCACTGCGCCGCGTCGGTATTCGCTTCGAGTTATTCGATGTGCCGCAGACGATTGAACAGAGTCTTGCGCAAATCCGAACGTTAGCTTCACTGCTGCAACGGGAGGCACAGGGTGAAGCGCTCATCGCCCGTATCGAACGCGCCATCGAAGATTCTCGCCCTGCCCCCGGCGCTCGCGTGCTCACTGCTGCGATTTACCAGCCTGGAGGGTTGAGCGCCGGTGCCGCCACGGTCACAGCAGAGTTAATGCAGATTGCAGGCATGGAAAACATAGCCGGTCGTTACGGCCTAACCAAGTATCGACCATTACCCCTTGAGTCGCTGATACGCGATCCGCCGGTGATATTGCTGGTCGGCGATACGACGCATGGCGCGCCGACTCATGCCGAACGCATTGTGCATCACCGTGCGCTGCGCGCCCTTGAGTTTCGGATGAGTCGTGAGCCTTTCCCGGCGCGATTGCTGTATTGCTCGGGCCCCACAATGATCGACGCATTGGCTGCACTAGTCGCTGCGCGCGAGCATGTCGCGCCAGCTGCAATCGCACATTCGCCCCAAGCACAGAGTTCACCATGACGCACTCGCAACGATGGTTGTTACCGATCTTGCTGTTGGTGGTGGTCGCGCTCGCCGTTGCGTCCGTGCTCGTCGGCAAGATCACACTCACCCGGGATATGTGGTCCGCTCAAGATCCGATCGCGCGCATTATCTTTATCGAGTTGCGCGTGCCGCGGGCGTTGCTCGGAATCTTGATCGGCGCCGCGTTGGGTATGACGGGTGCGGCAATGCAGTCGTATCTACGCAATCCGCTTGCCGATCCCGGCACCCTGGGAGTATCGGCGATGGCGGCGCTCGGAGCCGTACTCAGCATCTTCTTCGGCATTGCGGGTACGCATCCTTGGGTGCTGCCGCTGTGCGGCGTCGCGGGCGGCTTAGTGGCGATGACTGCCCTTCTGGTACTGGCGGGACGGTCCGCCAGCATGCTCACGCTGGTGCTGGCCGGCGTCCTGCTCAGCGCGCTCGCCGTCGCCGGCATCTCGCTCATGTTGTCGCTTTCGCCGAGCCCCTGGGCTGCCAGCGAAATCATTCGCTGGATGTTGGGCGCGCTAACCGACCGTAGCCGCGATGATGTTTTGATTGCTACACCGCTGATTGCGGTCGGCATGGTGCTGATCCTTCTGTGTCGCGGCGCGCTCAACGCGCTCACGCTCGGTGAGGTGGGTGCGCGTTCATTGGGCATCGATCTCAAGCGCACACAGTGGTTGTTGTGCCTTGGCACGGGATTATTGGTCGGTGCGAGTGTCGCCGTGACCGGCATCATCGGTTTCGTCGGCCTCGTCGTGCCGCACCTGCTGCGCCCGTTGGTCGGAGCGCAACCGGCAGCGCTGATTCTGCCCAGCGCCGTCGGCGGCGCGGCACTGGTGCTGGCCGGCGATATTGTCGTGCGCCTGTTGCCCGGGGGATCGGAACTGCAACTTGGCGTCGTGATGTCGCTGGTCGGCGCGCCCTTTTTCTTCGTCCTGCTGTATTCGCTGCGGCGTCGAGTCATATGAGCACGATCAAAGTCTCTCGCCTGGATTTCCGTCGCGGCGCGCGGCCGATACTTAAAGGCATCGATCTGACGTTCGAGTTGGGCACGATCACAGCGGTGCTCGGTCCGAACGGCGCAGGCAAGTCGACTTTGCTCGGCTGCATGGCAGGGCTGTTGGAGCCCCATGCAGGAACCGTCGAACTAGGTGGAACGGAGTTGCGCGACCTGCATGGGCGCGAGCGCGCTCAGCGAATAGCCTTCCTACCGCAAACACCGGAGATCGCGTGGCCCATCGATGTTGAAACGTTGGTCGGGCTTGGCCGAATTCCTTACGCGGGCATCGCAAGCGCGAGCGAAAATCTCGCAGCAATGCAGCGCGCAATGGAAATGACGTCCGTGTCGTCTTGGGCACGCCGCATTGTCACGGAACTCTCGGGCGGCGAACGCGCCCGTGTGCTACTGGCACGAGTCTTTGCCGGCACTTCGCAGTGGATTCTCGCGGATGAACCATTCGCGGGACTCGATCCCGCACATCAGTTCGAAGCAGCAGAGCTGCTGCGCGTGTTTGCCGGCAGTGGCGGCGTGGTGCTGACAGTCCATGATTTATCGCTTGCCGCGCGCATCGCGGATCGCGTCGTCGTGCTGAACGACGGTTGTGTTGTCGCCGATGCAACAC
>JANMSB010000245.1:0-1959 GCA_031388915.1 Pseudomonadota bacterium
CCCGATAACTCTTCCAGGTTATGCACCACGATGCGTATGTGCATATCGGCGATGCCGTCGCGTTGAGTGAGGGTGTTCATGGATTGAATGCTGACTTTGGCGTCGGTGAGTACAGCGCTGATGTCGCGTAGCAGGCCGCGACGATCATAGGCTTGCACCAGGATATCGACGCTGAATTGCTGTCCGGCGCTGCTGCCCCAATCGACGGGGATGACGCGCTCGGGATGTTTGTCTTGCAGGCGTTTGAAACTGGCACAACTACTGCGATGAATGCTTACGCCACGGCCGATGGTGATGTAGCCGGAGATGGCTTCCGGCGGCACGGCGCGGCAGCAACGCGCAAACGTAGAGATCAGATCACCGACACCGTCGATGCGAATGCCTTCCACGGGTTTGGTGACAATTGGCTTGCGAAGCGTGCCACTGAGTTCTTGTGGACGGGCACGGCGTTGCACTGCGCCAGTGACTTGCGCAATGGTCAGGTCACCTTCGCCCAGGGCTTGATACAGCGCTTCGGCATTGGGTAGATGCAGCTCATCGAGCAGTTCGGGCAACGTTACCGAGTTCACCGCCAGGCGTTGCAGTTCGCGTTCGAGTATCTGTCGACCTTGAACGATGTTCTGGCCTTCATCTTGTTTGCGAAACCAAGCGCGCACCTTGGCGCGGCTGCGCGGTGAAGCCAGAAAGCCATTCGAGGGCACCAGCCAATCGCGACTGGGATGCGGTTGTTTAGCGGTAATGATCTCGACCGTGTCGCCGTTGTTCAGCGTATAGGTCAGCGGCACGATTTGATCGTTGATCTTCGCGCCTCTGCAGCGGTGTCCCAACTCAGTGTGTACGTGGTAGGCATAGTCGAGTGGCGTCGCGCCCTTGGGTAAGTCCACCACTTCCCCGCGGGGCGACAATGCGTAAACACGATCCTCGAATAACTCGGCGCGCATGCGCTCCAGAAAGTCGGTTTCGGACTCGGCTGTGCCACTGCCTCCGGTATCGGTCGGCTCAAGAATCTGCCGCAGCCAGGCAATTTTCTGTTCGTAGGCCGGATCGCCGCGACCACCTTCTTTATATCTCCCCTCTTTATATTTCCAATGGGCCGCCACACCCAGTTCGGCATGCTCATGCATATCGCGGGTGCGAATCTGTACTTCCAACGGCAGCTTGCCGGGGCCGATCACGGCGGTGTGCAACGAGCGATACAGGTTGTCCTTGGGCGTGGCGATGTAATCGTCGAACTCGCCGGGAATAAACGGCCACCGTCCATGCACCACACCCAGCGCGCCATAACAATCCGCCAGGCTATCCACCAGAATGCGCACCGCACGCACATCGTAGATCTGTTCGAAGCTGAGGCCTTTGCGCTGCATCTTGCGCCAGATGCTGTAGATGTGTTTCGGCCGCCCGGCGATGTCGGCTTTGATGCCGGCTTTGTCCAGTGCCGCGCGCAGCTCGGCTTGCACTTCGGTGATATAGCGTTCGCGATCCACACGTTTGGCGGCCAGCCAGCCGGCAATACGCTTGTAGGCATCCGGGTCCAGGTAGCGAAAGCTCAGGTCTTCCAGCTCCCACTTGAGTTGCCAGATGCCCAAACGATTGGCCAGCGGCGCGAAGATCTCGCGGGTCGCGCGCGCCAACCGTTCGCGTTCCGGCGGGCTTAAATCCTTAGCCTGACGTAGTTGGTACAACTGATCTGCCAACCGGATGAACACCAGACGCGCATCCGAAGCGATGGCCAGCAACATTTTGCGCAGCGCTTCGGCTTGTCCGGCCGAGCGCGATTGCCCACGTGATTGTCCTGGGGGGTGGCCGCCGGCCACTTCAAGTTGTGTCAGGTCAAATTGCTTGAGGCGCACGCTGTCGCGCGCAATGCGTGCGGCATCGGGCCCGGCCAAAGCCACAGCTTGCTCGTCGTCTAGTAAGTCGGCTTCCAGCACCGGGTACAACAAACCGCCAATCACGATG
>JANMSB010000294.1:0-9603 GCA_031388915.1 Pseudomonadota bacterium
GGTACTCATCGCTGCTGCATCCAATATAGGCGGTCAACCCTCCATCGGACTGGGCATGGCCGTGATGATTGGCATCGGCTGTCCCTTGGCCGGTGTGTTTCTCCTGCTCGGACTCCGCTCAATGCGCGCAGCCATGGCGGAGGCGGAAAACCCAGCTACTGCGGCGGGTCAGGCGTGACTAGGGTCTGTTAACCATTAGCGGATCGCTGCGTTGGAGTTCCAGAAAGCGCCAGGCTAGGCGCGAGGAGTGAGGTTTGGGCATGACGATAACTTGGCCAAATAAACGACGAGCCCAAGTAAATGAAACATGGGGCATGGCGCTTTCTGGGGCCCAACCCGAAGGGACGGGGCCAGCAGGGCTCAGGACTTTGTTGCACCTCGCTTGAGTACCCAAGTTATCAATGTGGGTACACAGCGCTCGGTGCGTCGCGTCCTGAGCCCTGCTGACCGCCGTCGCAGCGACCGCCTAATTGTTAACAGACCCTAGTGGACGTGCCCGAAAGTTTTCCCGGCGTTGGAGATTAATGATGAGCAAGCGCTGACGCCGTGTCAGGAATGTTTGCTTCTTGACTCATGGCTTGTTTGCAACGGACTCGGTGGGATCATCTGCCTGGCAGTGGTCGCGGCTTTACGTCGTGTCAGGGTATCGCCGAGTATCGACAGCATAGCGACAAGCAATCCTGACACGCCAAGCACCGTAAAGGCTGCAAAGATACTGCCGGTCGTGGCGCTGATGAAGGTGATCAGCACACCGCTGAGGAATTGTCCCACCGAGAAAGTACCCTGCCAAATGCCGGTACCTCTGCCACGTACTGCGTATTCGAGGCCGCGTGCGGCCCAGGTGAGCAGCGTGGGTAACACCATGCCGCAACCAATCTGATTCAGCAGTGCGGCGTATACAAATGCGTCCGGCTCGGTGGCCCTGCCCATACCGATGAAGCCCACACCGATCACGCCGAATTCCAGCATGAGCAATCGTCCAATGGGCCAGCGCGTGACAAAGCGAAACACCACGGTGCCAATCGGTACGCCGAGGCTGGCGATGGCGGTGAACTTGCCGATCTGCGCCGGATCGATCACACCGATGGCATGCAGCGCAATGCCGCTCTGTGTGTGGATGGTATAAAACAGCACCGAAGCGAACAGTGTGATTGCGCAGATGCCGCCCAGTCTGCGCCACGGCAGCGGAGTTTTTTCGGCACTCGCCGAGGCCTTTTCCGCAGTGTTGTCGGGTTCCCATGTGAATAGGACGATGCCGAGGGTGAGCAGTAGGCTGAACAAATAAACCACGAATGGACCGCGCCAGCCATAGTGACTGCCGAGCACTCCACCGAGATAAACCAGTCCCAACGAAGATAGCGACGCGACGGCGGTTTGACTGGCCAGCCACTTGTCGCGCGCAACGCCGGTGAAGTAGTCGCTGATCATGGTGGTGCTGATGGTTAGAATGACCGCTTCGCAAATACCGACACCGACGCGTGTGGCGATGATGGCCCAGATGTTGTCCAGGAATATCGGCGCAACGCCGGCCAGTGCATAGGCAATCATCGCTACGATCAGTAGCGAGCGTCGACCGAAGCGATCAGCCAGCCAGCCAGCCGCAGGCGAGAACAACATCGCGCATAACGCCGGCATGGTGAGGATGCCGCCCTGAACCAGATACACATGATTGGGAATGTTCGAGAACTGCTGCATCATGCTCGGCACCACCGGCACCAGCACCACAATGCCCATGACTGCCAGCGTGATGGGCAGGAGCAGAACGACGCCCTGAAGAAACCCGGGCGTGCGCGGTACTGCGGTGGCTCGATTCATGGGAATCCCCTGAGAGTTTTAATGCTGGTCGTGTTGGCTAGCAGCCTGACTCTACTGCATTCCCAGGGGGTGCTGCATCGGTCTGCGCGATACGTACGATCACACTCGCTGATCACGCCTCGAAAGGCATGCGGTGCCATCACGATTGCTGATGGCAAAGATCGGGGCAATCAATTTTACCGCCGATGGCTGGGTCATTAAGGTTACCAGTGAGCCAGGTATCACCTGTGGAGTGCGTGCTTCCCATGCGCGCGTCGATGAAGAATGCGAGCTGAACAATGAAAGTACTGGTGACCGGAGCCGATGGCTATATCGGACGTGCCCTGGTGGCGCGTTTGCTGTCGAATGACATTGACTCAGTGCTTGGTGCGATACCGGTCAATGTCGTGCTAATCGATCAGCACTTTGGGGAACCCTATCGGGATGCGCGCGTCACTGCATTGCAGGGCGACATTGCGGATCCTGACTTGCTACACCAGGCCACCGATGGCGTCGATCTGGTGTTTCATCTGGCCAGCATGCCCGGCGGCGCTGTCATGCGTAATTTTTCCCTGGGGATCAAGATCAATCTGCAGGCCACGATTGCGCTGTTCGAGTCGCTGCGCATCCGGGAAAGAAAGCCTCGCGTGGTATTCGCCAGTACCATCGGCGTGTACGGCGTGCCGATGCCGGACGTCATTGATGAAGAGACGCTGCCGTCACCCAGCATGAGTTATGGCGCACATAAGCTGATGGGCGAGATACTTGTGTCGGACTATAGTCTGCGCGGTTTCATCGACGGCCGTGCGTTACGTTTACCGGGTATCGTGGCGCGACCCAAGCAGCCATCGGGATTATTGTCGGCGTTCATCAGCGATCTGATCCGCGATCTGACTGCCGGCGAGAAATTTGTCTGTCCAGTAGCGGCCGATGGCAAAACCTGGCTGATGTCACGACCATGTGTTATCGATAACTTGTTACATGCTGCCGCACTGGACCCGCAAGTCGCGGTGCGCCAGCGTGTGTGGTTGTTGCCGGTGCTGCATGCTTCGATGGGTGAAGTCGCAGCGGCCATTGCACGCATTGAAGGGCCCCATGTTCTGCAGAACATTACCTATGAACCCAACGCCACTTTGCAGGCGCAATTCGCCAGCTATCCGCCGTTGGTTTGTCCCAAATCGGTGGCAGCGGGTTTTCGTCATGATGGTACGTTGGAGTTATTGGTTAAGCGTGCTCTGCAATAGTATTAGCCTTCGTTTTACTGTTGCGCGACGGGAGTCTTGATGAGCCAACTGGATTTTTCCGGCAAGCAGGTGATGGTGACGGGCGCGAGCCGCGGCCTGGGCCTGTCCTGCGCCAGCGCGTTTGCTGCTGCCGGCGCACATGTGTTGCTGGTGGCGCGGGCGCAAGCAGAGCTCGATGCTGCGGTAGCACAGATCCGCGCATCGGGCGGACAGGCGAGCGCCTTGTCCTGCGATGTCACCGATCCCGACAGCGTGACCCGCCTGTTTGCGAGCATTTCACGATGCGATGTGTTGCTGAACAACGCCGGCACCAATCGTCCGCAACCGTTTCTGGAAGTGGACCTCACTACGCTGGATATGCTGATGTCGCTCAACGTGCGCTCCATGTTTCTGGTGGCGCAGGCGGCGGCGCGGCTGATGAAAGCGCAGGGCAGTGGCGCCATCGTCAACATGTCATCGCAGATGGGGCATGTGGGTGCGCCCAACCGGACGGTGTACTGCATGACCAAACATGCCATTGAGGGGCTCACCAAGGCCATGGCTGTAGAGCTCGCGCCGTGGCAAATTCGCGTCAATTCCGTAGCGCCCACCTACATTGAAACGCCACTGACCAGACCTTTTTTCGATGACGAGAAGTTTCGTCACGATGTGCTGTCGCGCATTCCGATGGGCCGGGTTGGCGAGCTGCGCGAGGTCGCCGACGCCGTGTTGTTTCTGGCTTCGCCCATGGCAAGCCTGATTACCGGAACCAGTCTGCTGGTGGATGGCGGGTATACCGCGCAGTAGTCGGGCAGGTATTGATCCGGCAGATGGCAGCCAATCGGCGGATTGATTGGATCGACGGGCGGCACCGCTTCTAAAATGGTTACGCTGACACTGGTCGACTGGGCCATGTATCGGCGGTCTGATTTAAACGATGAGTGACATGTTTGGCCGTACGGTCAGGGCATGCACAGGGGTAACTATGTTTCGCTACTTTCCTACCAACTATGTCTGGAACCTGTCCGTTGATCTGTCCATTGAAATGGGCGCGCGGATTGGCGAGATCGAAGAGATGTGCGCGCCGCTGCTGGAGGCTTCCAAGCAGCCGGATGCCGCCGGCACGCAGGCGTTTCGCGAAACCTGGTCACGCATGGCCGACAAACTGTGTGTGCTTGCTGCTGAAGACGAGTCGCGCGGGCGGCTTTTGTCGGCTGGGGAAAAGTACCGGCGTGTCTCCAATTACCTGATCACCTGCGAGCGCCTTCAAGCGCATGGTTCACCGGGTCGCATGGCGCTGTATCAGCGCTTTCTCGACACGTTCGCCAAAGGTATTGCGTTGGCACAGGACAACTGCGAGTTGGTACGCATTCCCTACGGCGACTCTTATTTGTCGGGACTGTATGTGCGTGCTGCGAACGTGACAGGTCGCGCGCCCGTGCTGGTGCAGCTCAACGGTCTGGATTCAACGAAGGAGATGAAGTACTTCGTTGGTCTACCGCAGTGGCTGGCGCAGCGCGGCGTGTCTTCGCTGCTGGTGGATCAGCCGGGCACCGGCGATGCCTTGCGTCAGCGTGGGCTCACTGCGCGGTATGACGCCGAGCATTGGGCCAGTCGCATCGTTGATTGGCTGCAAACGCGCGATGACGTGGACCCCAAGCGCATTGGTTGTGAAGGCGTGTCGTTGGGCGGCTATTACTGTCCGCGCGCCGTGGCCTTCGAGCCACGTTTTGCCTGTGGCGTGGCGTGGGGTGCGAATCATGATTGGCGCGATGTGCAGAAGCGTCGCCTGGAACGTGAAGGCAATCTTCCGGTGCCGCATTACTGGGCGCATGTGTGCTGGGTATGGGGCGCCAAGGATGTCGACGAGTTCATGAAGATTGCCGAGAACGTGCATCTCGACGGTGTGGTGGAACGCATTCGTGTGCCGTTTCTGGTCACGCACGGCGAGAAGGATTCGCAGATCCCACTGAAGTGGGCGCAGCGCACTTACGAGCAATTGGTCAACAGCCCGAAGCGCGAACTGAAGATCTTCACGGATCGCGAGGGTGGTGTGCAGCACTCCAGCTTCGACAACAGCATCAATGCCGGTCATTACATCGCCGACTGGGTGGCAGAAACATTGGGTGGCCGGATTTCCTGAAATGGCCGGTTGCATGCATCACATTCCCGCAGGTAAAAGCATATGAGCATCATTGGCGTAGACACACTGATCTTCGGTGTTGAAGACGTGGCCGCGTGTGGTCGTTATCTTGCCGACTACGGCCTGGAGCCGATTGGCGTGACGGCCGCAGGCGGTCTTTATGAAGCAATGGATGGCACCGCGGTGGTGATTGCACGTAGTGATGATCCATCGTTGCCGCCGGCGCTGAAAACGGGTTGCCAATTACGCAAGACCGTCATGGGTGTGACCGATGCAACAGCGCTGGAAGCCATTGCCAAAGAGTTGGGCAAGGACCGCGAAGTCCGGCGTCTTACGGATGGTTCCATCGAATCAGCCGATGACAGCGGTTTTATCATCGGCTTCGCAGTCAGCAAGCGGCGCGTCATTGACAAGCCCGGTGAAGTCGTGAACTCCCCCGGCTCTTCATCGCAACGCGCTGTGAATCAACTGGGTGTGGACACCAATGTGGGCGCGATTCGCCCACGCGGGCTGTCGCACATCGTTTACTTCGTGCCGGATGTGCAAACAGCAGAAGCGTTCTACGTGCAGCGACTCGGCTTCCGATGCACTGATCGATTCGTTGGTGTCGGACCGTTCTTGCAACCACCAGCATCACTGGAGCATCACTCGCATTTCCTGATCGGCACGCCACCACACATGCAGGGCGTTGAACATTTCACTTTCCATTTTGCCGGCCCCACCGAGATGTTGCAGAACGGTCACCGTTTTATCGAAAAGGGTTATCAGGGGTTCTGGGGGCCGGGTCGGCACATACTAGGCTCCAACTGGTTCTGGTACTTCAACAGCCCGCTGGGCTGCCACGTGGAGATGGACGCGGACATGGATCTGCACGATGCCGCGTGGCAGCCGCGCGCAGTGCAGATCAGCGCGGATTCATCGCAGGCTTTTTTGTTGCGTTATCGCAAGAAGTGGTCGCCGGGTCCGGGCATGCACGAACACGGCGACTACGCTTGAGTCATGTGCAGCGATGTCTTGTTGTGTCATCAGGACACCATCGTGGAAGGTCGGGCACGCGGCTTCGATGTACACGATGAGGGCACCGATGTGTTGTTCGTGGTGCGGCATCGCGGGCAATTGTATGCATGGCGGAATGATTGTCCGCACAATCGCGCGCCCATGGCGTGGCAACGTGACGAATACCTGAATGCCGCCGGTACACACATCGAGTGTCACGCGCACGGGGCTCTGTTTGCACTGGACACTGGACTGTGTGTACGCGGGCCCTGCATCGGCGAGTCACTCACACGGGAGGCGCTGTGTGTCGACGCATCGGGCAATGTGTACTGGCGCAACCCGAACCAGTAAACAAAGGAAGGTCAGATTAAATCCGTATCTGTCATTTCGACCGAAGGGAGAAATCTTGCAAGTGCCTGATGTGCGACATGCTCGAGCGAAGAAAGATTTCTCGCGGAGTTTATCCTGAGCCTGCCGAAGGGCTCGAAATGACAATTAATCAGGCTTTTTCAAACAAGGCGAGGCGAATCATGGGGGCAGTGAACAGAGTATTGGTCGTGGGTGGCGGCTTTTCCGGCATGGCGGCAGCTATTCAGATGCGCAAGGCTGGCATGCATGTCGAGCTGGTGGAGATCGACCCGAAGTGGTGCACCCTCGGCGCTGGCATCACCGTCAATGGCCCGACCTTGCGCGCACTGGAAACCATCGGCGTCTACGGCGAGTTCGTGCGCCTGGGTTTTGTGTCCGATGGTGTCGAGTTGTATAGCGCCGACGGCAACAAGATAGTCGATGTGCCCACGCCGCGACCGGTGGGCTCAACCGTGTCCGGTGGCGGCGCCATCATGCGTCCGGTGCTGGCCGAAATTCTGGCGCAAGCGGCCCGCGCAGCGGGCGTGCATGTGCGCCTGGGCTGTACCTGGTCTGCGCTCAAGCCGACAACCGATGGCGTCGTTGTCGAATTCACTGATGGCACCAACGATCGCTACGATCTAGTGATAGGCGCCGACGGCGTGCATTCCAAACTGCGGGCCCTGCTGTTTCCAGAGGTCAAACCGCTGGAGTACATCGGTCAGGGTGTCTGGCGCGCGGTGATGCCGCGTGATGAAAGCATTGTGCGACCCAAGATGTGGCTGGAAAAACTCATCAAGCTGGGTGTCAATCCGGTCTCGCGTACCCACATGTACATGTTCATTACCGAAGAACGCCGCACCAAGGCACACATCGACCAGGCCACATGGCCCGATATGTTTGCAGATCTGATGCGGCGGTTCAGCGATCCACTGGTGCAATCGCTCATTGCCCACGCACACGACAAGACGGCCAACATTGACTATCGGCCGCTGGCGAATCTACTGGTGCCGGCACCGTGGAATCGCGGCCGGGTCGTGATGATTGGCGACACCATGGCGGCGACCACGCCGCATCTTGCCTCGGGTGCGGGCATGGGTATCGAAAGCGGCATTGTGCTCGCCGAAGCACTGGCAGGTCATGACAGCCTGCAAGCGGCACTCGACAGCTTCCATGCGCGACGCTGGGAACGCTGTCGCATGGTCATTCAAAACTCCGAACGTATCTGCCGCATCGAGATTGAAGGCGGTGACAAGCAGGAGTCGGCGCGCATCATGGCCGAGTCAATGCAAGCGCTGGCGCAGCCCATCTGACCGCAAGGAATACCAGCCATGCAAGAAGTTTTCCGCGTAGTCACCGGTCACGACGAGAGCGGTAAAGCCGTTGTGGTGACCAAGGGCGCCTTGCCGACCGTTGCCGAGGTCAGCGCAATTCCCGGCACGATATTCCATGAAGTGTGGAATACCACGGCAACCCCGGTTCGCATTGCTGCCACCGAGCCGGAACCGACACTGGGCCCATTGAAACTGCCGCCGCCACCACAAGGCACTCGCATCCGCTTTGTTGATATTCCGCCGGATACGGAGGAGTTCCTGCTGCATGGTCATGCACGCATGCGTCAGGCGTTCACGCAAGTAGGCGATACGCATGCCAGCACCGTGCGGGCCAGTTCGCCGCACCCGCTGATGCATCGCACCGAAAGCGTGGATTACGGTGTGATCATGGAAGGCGAGATCGTCCTGGTGCTCGATAATTCGGAAGTGCCGCTCAAGCGTGGCGAAGTAGTCATCCAACGCGGCACCAATCACGCCTGGGCCAATCGCTCCGGCAAACCCTGTCGCATGTTGTTCATGCTGGTTGATGGCAAGTACGAACCTGCTGTCGCGTCGGCCATCGCCAGGCACAAATGAACCTGCGGTTCGATCTCGATGGCTACACGGCGTTAGTGACGGGTGCGACGCAGGGCCTGGGACTGGCGATTGCGCAGGCACTGGCTGAGCAAGGCGCGCGCGTGTTGGTTTCCGATCTTGATCCCACTGCCTGCGAACGCACTGCCGCCTTGTTGTGTGCGTGCGGTCACGCGGCCGTTGCGTTGCCGGCCGATCTTTCCAAGCCGGATGCCATCATCGCATTGTGTCGCACCGCCGGTGCGGTGGACGTGTTGGTGTGCAATGCCGGCATAGCGGGTCCAACCGGGCCACTGGCGGCGGCCAGC
This sequence comes from Pseudomonadota bacterium, assembly GCA_031388915.1. Taxonomy (GTDB): domain Bacteria; phylum Pseudomonadota; class Gammaproteobacteria; order Steroidobacterales; family Steroidobacteraceae; genus CAILZL01. The sequence goes on from JANMSB010000294.1 coordinate 8,720, forward strand.
GATCACGACTGGCAGCAAGTGATGAACATCAATCTACGCGCTGCCGAGCGTTTGTGCGCTGAACTCATTCCCGGCATGGCGCAACGTGGTCGCGGCAGTGTGATCCTCATGTCGAGCATTGCCGGCCTACGTGGCAACAAGGCAATTGGTCTGTATGGGTTGTCCAAGGCTGCGCTGGCGCAGTTGGCGCGTAACCTCGCGGTGGAGTGGGGTCCCAGCGGTGTGCGCGTCAACGCCGTTTCGCCGGGGTTGATTCGCACACCTTTGTCCGATCACCTGTTGATGGACACTGAGTTCATGCAGCGTCGCTTATCGCTTACGCCATTGCGTCGGGTTGGCGAACCACATGAGGTGGCCGGTGTGGTGGCGATGCTGGCCAGTCGTGCGGGAGGCTTTATCACTGGGCACAACCTGGTGGTCGATGGCGGCACCACCATTGGTGATGGGCTGTGAATTCAATTCAGACCACTGCACACCAACATCAATGGTTACGATGTCCTGGATTAGACGATTCGTTTTAACGCGGGCGTCCGGTGTGCCTATGTTTGGCGGAAATATCCAATCAGTTCGCCACGGTCTTGGGGCGGGGGAGTTTCATGAACCAGCACGACGTTGTCGTCATGGGCGCGGGGCATAACGGTCTGGTGGCGGCGGCGTATCTGGCCAAGGCTGGCAAGAATGTCATGGTGCTGGAACGCAAGGCGTGGCCCGGTGGCGGCGTGTCGACGCGGCAACTCAATACACCGGGTTACTGGCACGACGAGCACAGCAGCGTGCACATCATGATCCAGGGCAATCCCATGATTCGTCAGGACGAACTGGGGCTGTTATCGAAGCATGGCCTGAAGTACCACTACTCGCCGGTGCCGCACGCCACGATCTTC
>JANMSB010000203.1:0-4390 GCA_031388915.1 Pseudomonadota bacterium
ATTATGAGTTGCTCATCAACTCTATCAACGCTTCGCCGTAGCGCTCCAACTTGCGCTTACCGATGCCGGGGATCTCAGCGAGTTCTTCCAGCGTGCTGGGTTGACGTGCAGCAATTTCCGCCAATGTCGCATCATGAAAAATGACATACGCTGGCACACCTTGAGCGTTGGCTGCTTGCAGCCGCCAGTCTTTCAGTAGAGTCATCTGGCTGGAGTTGGGCACGTTGCTGGCTTCGTACACGCTGCGCGCAGCCGCTTTCTTACGCGGCAGCTTTTCCTTGACGCGCTCCACCACGCGCCGCATGGCGACTTTTTGTTCGCCGCGCAGAATGGCGCGCGCCGCTTCGGTCAAACGCAGGGCGCCATAGGCATGATGATCCACGCGCGCATATCCCATGGCCACCAGTTGCCGGAATACGCTGCGCCATTCGTTGTCGTCCAGTTCTTTGCCGATGCCGAAGACGCTTAATTTATGGTGATCCCACTTCATCACGCGTTCACTGTCCTTGCCGCGCAATACTTCGATCAAGTGCACCGCGCCGAAACGTTGTTCGGTTCGATACATGGTGGACAGTGCTTTCTGCGCGGCTAGCGTCGCATCCCAGGTTTGTGGTGGCGTAATGCAGGTATCGCAATTGCCGCAGGGTTGGCTGTGTTCGCCGAAATAGGTGAGTAGGCGTACCCGCCGACATTGCGCCGTTTCGCACAGACCCAGCAACGCATCGAGCTTGGCGGTGGAAATACGTTTGAAGTCTTCGTTGGCCTCAGACTCGTCGATCATGCGCCGCTGTTGCACCACATCGCCCAGGCCATAGGCCATCCAGGCATTGGCGGGCTGGCCATCGCGCCCGGCGCGCCCCGTTTCCTGGTAGTAGCCTTCCATGCTCTTGGGTAAATCCAAATGTGCGACGAAACGTACATCCGGTTTGTCGATGCCCATGCCGAAGGCAATGGTGGCGACCATCACAATGCCATCCTCGCGTTGAAAGCGCGCTTGATGGGTATTGCGCGTTTGGGTGTCCAGGCCGGCGTGATAGGGCAGGGCGTTGATGTCGTGTTGTTGCAGCCACGCGGCGGTGTCGTCAACGCGTTTGCGTGATAGACAGTACACAATGCCGGCATCACCGTCGTGATGCGTGCGGATGAAACGCAACAATTGATTGCGCGCTTCGTCCTTATCGACAATGGTGTAACGGATGTTGGGGCGATCGAAGCTGGAGACGAAAATCTTCGCTTCATTCAGCGCCAGGCGCGTAATGATTTCAGCACGAGTCTGTGGATCGGCCGTGGCGGTCAGCGCAATGCGTGGTACATCGGGAAAGCGTTCGTGCAGCACCGATAGCTGCAAGTATTCTGGCCGGAAGTCATGGCCCCATTGCGATACGCAATGCGCTTCGTCAATGGCGAACAGTGCAATCGAGCCGCGGCTCAGCAGTTCCAGGCAACGTGTGGTCGACAAGCGTTCCGGCGCCACGTACAGCAGATCCAGTTCGCCTTTGCTGAAACTACGTTCCACGGCATAGGCCTGCTGTGCATCCAACGATGAGTTGAGAAACGCTGCACGAATACCCAACTGAGTGAGCGCGGCAACTTGATCCTGCATCAAGGCAATCAGCGGCGAGACCACCACAGCGGTGCCCGGCCGCAGCAGTGCGGGCACTTGGTAGCACAATGATTTGCCGCCGCCAGTGGGCATCAGCACCAGTGCATCGCCACCGCCCGTGACATGCTCGACGATCTCGCGTTGCGCGCCGCGAAATGCGGCGTGGCCAAAGGTATTGCGCAGAATGTTTAGCGCTGGATCAAGAGCAGAGTCAAGCGAAGAGTCGATAGTGGATACAGCAGGCATCTCTCGTCATCCATGGCCGGAGACTGGTGGGAAGAGGCGCAGCTTACTCGAAAATTGTCGACCTGTGACGGCGTAACTGACCTGGGGACGGTTTGATTAACCTGTCACTATTTACTGGCACATATTTCCCATCTGCTTGATCTGTTGTTCGCACTGCGCGCGGTATTCCTCAGGTGCATTGGCGCACATCTGGGCCATCTTTGCGGTGTCCACATTGCTCATTTGCTTGCAGGCGCTGCTGTTCTTGTCGAGCTGGATTACTGAGTCGCCCTTGCATGCGCCTTCGTAGCTGTAGCGTGCCTTGAGCGAACGGGTTTTGCCGTCGGAACTGGTCATAGCCGATTCCACCAGGTAGCTCTTGTCGCCTTCACGGTTGATTTTGACATTGCTGTGCGTGCCGTCCTTACAACTGACATCGACTTCCGCGCCATCCTTGGTGTTGCGCAATACCTTGGGCGTACAGTTCTGTTCGTCGAGTTGATTGTTCTTGGACATTTGCTTGGCAACATCGGCGCAGAGGCTCATCTTGCCGACGGCGGCTGCACCTTGAGTGAGTGTGGCGTCGCTACTGCTGAGCAGCTCCATGCGCCACAAGCCCTGGGTCATGCCGCCGGATTTGAAAATGGCCAGGTCTTCCAATTTGTTCGCGGCTAGTGCGCCATGGCTTATCAAGCAGACGGCGCAGGCAATCAGGCTTTTCAGTGAGGTTTTCATCGGTTTTCTCGACTAACTTTTAGTTGCTTTTGTGCGTGTGCGCTGGAGCGCTGCTCGAGGCTGAGCTGGTGGGCTTGCTGCTGGTTTCGCCTTTCACTGCCTTGGCGAATTCTTTGGCGCCATCGCGTGTGGCATGCCCGACTTCGCGTGCGGTCGCGGCGACGGCCTTGCCGAACTCCTTGGTTTCTTCGCCCACCTTGCGCACCACTTCGCCGGTCTCCTGTCCGACTTTCTTGGCGCCTTCTTTCAAGGTTGATTCTTCAGCTAGGACCAGCGTGGTGCTGAAGAGACCGAGTAACAGTGTCGTCGCAAGTAACGAAGGGTTGCGCATGCGTCGTGGCTCCGGAAACTAATTGCTTAAGCGTGATCAGATTACCCAGGGTGGCAATCCTGATTGCTTGGAGACTAGTTTAAGCCAAGAGGTTCCTTAAACCAGTGAGACGCATCGACGGCTCGCTGGTCTGTGGTGACCGACTGCCGGTCAATGCCGACACACGCTGGCGAACTTGGGGTGTACCAAACGTTCGTAGTCGCGAAACGACATGCGCACCAACTCAATATGCGTGCCGGCATTGAACGCAATATCGCTATCGTCCATGAGACCCCAATCCGCATACACCTCCATGCCGTATAGGTTGCCGAATGGCGGCATGGCGCCGGGTTCACAGTCGCGAAACAGCTCCGCAAACTCGTACTCCTCGGCGATTTCAACCTTCGTCGCGCCGGTCTCGCGTTTGAGGTTCGCCAGGTCCAGATATTGATTGGCGTGCATGACCGTCATGGCAAGCCGGCCGTCCAGCTTCACCATCACCGTTTTGGCCATCTTGTCACGGGGAACATGCGCAACGCTTGCCACTTCCTGAGCGGTGTAGGCCACCGGATGCATGATGCGTCGATAAGCGACATGGTTGTCGGTGAGAAATCGATCTAAGGTTGCGAGTGCCATAACCAGTCCTCCGTGTTAGACGCTGAGGCTAAGGTACTCCTGCGGTGTGGCCGTATCACGCCGCACTGCGGCAACTCATCGTCTAGTTGCTCATGCCGCCAGACTCCACAGCGGCACAGTGATGAAAGACAGCAAAATGCCCACACCGACGATCATGTTGGCCAAGGGTGGATCGAGATTGCCCTGCTCCGCCAGAATGCCGGCCGTGACCATGGGCGCCATGGCAGCTTGCAGCAGCGTCACGGTCAAAACAGGCTGACTGATGCTTAGGCCCACACCGAGGCCGTAGATCATCAGGGGCGCCATACCCAGTTTCCACACCAAGCAAGTCGCAAAGGGCAAGGCGCGATGTGCGCTCACCTTTAAGCGCAATTGCAGGCCCACCGAAAACAATGCCAACGGCGCCAGTGAGGCACTGATGTGCGCCAATACTTCTTCGACTAAGGTGGGCCAGCCCGGTGTTGTTGCTACTAGCAAGGCGACCAGCAGGGCAACAAACGGTGGGAACAACAGCACCTTGCGGGCAATGACGCGGACATCGCTCCTGCCACCCGAGTACATAGCGACTACCAGTGAACCGCCGATGCTCGCATTCAAGAAACTACCCAATTGATCGGTAATGGCTGCGTAGGTCAGTACGTCTTTGCCGCGTAGCGCCTCGATCAAGGGAAAGCCAACGAACGAGGTATTGCACAAACCCGCAGTGAGCACCACCGCGCCAATGGTGCCGCGTGACCAACCAAGCCGGGTGCCCAGGTGGTGAAACAGCAGCCATGAGCAGGCGAATATCAGCCACATGGGCACAAACAGAAACCACAGCGACAAATCAAACTGTAGATGGGGAATGTATTGCAGCACCATGGCAGGCAGCGCCACATGCA
>JANMSB010000330.1:0-3334 GCA_031388915.1 Pseudomonadota bacterium
GCTGCAGCGTTGGGATCCAGTGAAGTATCGGCAGCCGGGTTTGCCTTGCTGGAACAAAATACCTCCGGCTTGGGCAATGCCTATGCAGGTTCCGCGGCGGTCGCCGAAGATGCCAGCACAATTTTTTTCAACTCTGCAGGGCTGACACAGCTCAAACGTCCGTCGCTGGTGATGAACGGCGCGCTTATCATGGTCAAGTCTGAGTTTAAGAACGGGGCTTCGCAGCCTGCGTGCATCCCAACTTCTCCCACTACCGCTGTTTGTCAGCCTTTGGGAAGCAGCGGCGGCAATGCCGGTGGCAATACACCGGTGCCTGCCTTATATGTGGCAGTGCCACTGACTGATCGTATTTCTGGCGGCGTCGGCGTGAATGCGCCTTTTGGTTTAAAGACTGAATATAGCGACGACTGGCTGGGCCGATTTCAAGGCATCTTGTCAGATGTGAAGACCACCAACATCAACACGGCGTTGGCATTCAAACTCAATAATGTGGTGTCCCTGGGCGTGGGCGCCAATCATCAAACGCTGGAAGCGGAGCTGACCAAGAACGTCAATTACACGGCAGTCATCGGCCAATTCAGTCCAGCGTCACTGGCGGTACCGGCCAACTTAGGGTTGCAAGGGCGTTCAACGGTTAAGGGCGACGACTCTGCATGGGGTTATGATGTTGGCCTGTTGTTCAACTTCAATGATCGCACTCGTCTTGGGTTGTCCTACCGTTCAGCGCTGTCGTACAACATCGATGGCAATGCTCACTTTGCGCCGCCCACTTCCAGCGACCCAACTGGGCAGGGGATTATCAACATCGCTAGCGCCGGTGCCTTGGCGAATGGCCCGGTGACCCTGGAGATCAAGCTGCCTGCGAGCGCGCGACTGGCCATGACACAGAAGTTGGGTAGCAGCGTCGAGCTGCTCGGCGAAGTGTCATGGACACAATGGAGCGATATTAAGGAGCTTCGCATCAAGCGCCCCAGTGGCGTTACCTTGAGCAACACGCCAGAAGACTGGGACGACGTCATGCGTTATGCGTTAGGCGCCAACTTCCAGCTAAACGATGCCGTGAAGTTGCGTGTAGGCGCGGCCATCGACGAATCACCTGTGCCGGATTCGACTCGCACGCCGCGTCTGGCAGATTCGGATCGTACCTGGCTGTCGGCCGGTGCGAAGTTCCGGGTCAGCGACAACATCAACATGGATCTGGGTTACACCTACATCAAGGTTGACGATGCGCCGCTGAACCAGAATGACGGTAGTACGGCGGCATTCGGTCTGATTAACGGCGAGCAACAAACCGATATCAATATTCTCGGCGTGCAGGCCACGGTTAGTTTCTAAGACCGAAGGTTTGTAAGTATCGACGCCCCATTTCTGCCCAAGCGTAGGGGCAGAGCAGAGGGTAGAATGCGAAAGCTTTCTACCCTTTGATGTATAGGGATGTACGAATGCTGCAAGCGCAGGATGCGCAAGCGCAGCGGACTATCAACTATGAACTACACCCGACACGAATCGGAAGCGGCGGTGACGCTGACGCCGACTACCACGCCTAGGGCAGCGGTAATCTGGTTGCACGGATTGGGCGCTGATGGTCATGACTTTGTGCCGTTGGTGCCGGAGTTGCACTTGCCTGCCACTCTCGCGGTGCGTTTTGTGTTTCCGCACGCGTCGCATCGACCGGTGACTTTGAACAATGGCTATGTCATGCGCGCGTGGTACGACATCAAGGCGCTGGCATTTCAGGCTGAGGAAGATGCCGCAGGCATACATGCTTCCGAACAGTTGGTGCGGCAATTGATTCAAGCGGAACTGGATGCCGGCATTCCCGCAGCGCGCATTGTCATTGCCGGTTTCTCGCAAGGTGGCGCCATTGCTTTGCACACGGCGCTACGTTATCCACAGCGACTTGCGGGCGTCATGCCGCTATCAACCTACTTGCCGTTGCGCGATACGCTGGCGGCGCAAGCCAGTGCGACCAATCGAGATGTGCCGATGCTCATGTGCCACGGACGCCAGGACCCGGTGGTGCCGCTGCTACTGGGCGAGCGCTCGCGCGATATGTTGCAGAGCTTGGGATACTCCGTCGATTTCCGTGTTTACGACATGCCGCATTCCGTGTGTGCCGAAGAGGTGCGCGATATCTCAAGCTGGCTGGTGCGTGTGTTGCAATGATCAACCGAGCGACGTTGCCGGGCATGCGCTGGCGTGATTTTGAATGGCGGGTGTTCGGATTGGCGGCCTTGATAGCGGCCGTGGTGTTGTTGAGCACCGTGGTGATCCCGCAGTGGCTGTCCCGCCAAGCACGCTTGGAAGTGCTGCGCTCGCACGTGGCTCAGATAGCGAGACTGGCTGCCAGCACCATCGATGGCGATGTGCATCGTCAGTTGCTGGATCAGGCCAACTATAGCGATGCTCGGTACCAGCAGGCGCTGGCGCCATTGGTGCGGTTCCATTCGGCGAATCCCGAGCTCTACTACGTATATACGATGGTTGCGCGTGGCGACGAAGCTTACTTCGTGCTGGATACGGCGCAGTCAAAAAATCTGAACAGCATGCGCGGACTAAAGGCCTCCGCCTACATGGAGCACTTCGTACTAAAGCCGGAGTATTCCAGCGACTGGCTGCAGCAGATTGCCGCCGGTACGACCTGGACGACGCCATATTTTCAGCACGACGATTATGGTTTTTTCATGTCCGGCCACGCACCGATTTACGATAGCCAAGGTCGCTACAGTGGCTTCGTCGGTGTCGATTTTGATACCGATTATTACCAGGCTCAGGAACGACATTTTAAGTGGATTGGTTCGGGTTCGATGCTGGCGGCAATCGTCATCAGCATATTGCTGGCTTATCTGGCGGCTCGTTATCACTACCAGTGGCAATATCGACTGGCCTTGCACTATCACTCGTCGATGCGCGATGAATTGACGCAATTGCTGAATCGTCGTGGCGCTTATGAGGCGGTGGAAGTGTTGCGCTCGACGCGCGGCGCCAGCCATGCTGTATTGTTGATCGATATCGATAACTTCAAACACATCAACGATAACTACGGCCACGTGGTCGGCGATGCGGTGTTGGTCAATGCAGCGCGAGTCATTCGCGACAGCGTGCGCGACCGCGACGTAGTGGCGCGTTTGGGCGGCGATGAATTCCTGGTGTTTGCACCGGCTTGCGATGAACGCGCCGCACGCGAGATCGTAGCCCGCATCCTGGAGCGCGCTACCCATCAAACCGAAGTTGCTTACGCCTACACGCTGTCGATCGGTGTTTGCATCGAAACCTGTACGGTGACCGAGTTCGACGTGATGTATCGCCGTGCCGACGAGGCCATGTATCGCGC
>JANMSB010000349.1:0-6768 GCA_031388915.1 Pseudomonadota bacterium
AACTTCTCATAAACAGGAGATCAAAGCCAACTCGGCCAATCGATCATCCACCCACATTGGTAACGATGTTCAAAAGAGCGCTCAGAGTAGCTATGCGGCTTCGTCATACTCGAGCAATGAACAGAAGTCATCTAAAAGTAACGAGAGTCGCTTCTCACAGTAACTACTGACCGCTGCGGTTTCATCTCAGTCTGCATGATGGATATTCAAACAATGCAAAACACAAGAATTCGTAACAAGCAACGCGGCGCTGGAAAAGTGATCTTCATCATTGCCGCAATAGTCGTTGCGCTACCCATCGCCTGGACTATGCTCACGCTCAACTGGTCCTACTCCGACGGTGAGCGCGCCGGTGTATTACAAAAATTTTCGCGAAAAGGTTGGTTCTGCAAAACGTACGAAGGCGAGCTGGCGCAGTACATTGTCAGCGGTGTGTCGCCGCAGATTTGGTATTTCACCGTGCGCGATGAAAAGGTGGCCGCGCAGATGAAGACGCTGGTGGGTACAAAGGTGCAACTGCACTACACCGAGCATCGCGGCATTCCCACCAATTGTTTTGGCGATACGGGTTATTTTGTCGAAGGCATTACCAAACTGGCTCCGCAGGCCATTCCTGGCAACTGATTTTTTAATGAGCCTGCAACCTAATTCGACTGCGCGAGGTGACGCATCGGCGGCTTACGGGTCTGCGCTGCTTACAGTCCAGTCGGCGGCATGGTCAGCGCATGTTCCTTCAGCCGGTGACGTAACCACTGGCTTGCCGGATCGGGGTCGCGATGTACGTTCCACTGAATCAGTTCACGCAAGATCGGAAATTCTATCGGCGCCGGAATGATTTTCAGTGGCAGCACGGGCAAAAATAGCTTCGCCAGGCGCGTGGGAAGGGTGGCGATGCGATCCGTGCCGACGACCAGACTCGGCAGCACCATAAAGTTGGGTGCGATGATGTCAATCTGGCGAACATCGCCATAGCGACTGGAGAACCAGCGCTCAAACCATGGGGCGCCGTTTTTGTCATGCATGAACACCACATGTTTGAGCGTGGTGTATTCATCAAAGGTGAGCAAGCTGCCGATAGCTTTGCTTTCCTTCCAGGCAATGAGGGTATAGGTGTCTTCGAACAACATCTGACTGGGATGGCTGTTGAGTACGTCGATTTCCGGTCCGATAACAAAGTCCACTTCGCCGGCTTCCAGCTCGTCGCGCACGCGCGAGCTGGATTGGCGGAACTCGAACGTCACCCCGGGAGCATCCGTACTCAATCGCGCCAGCACCTCTTGAAGAAATACCTGAATGACGTAATCCGATGCCGTGATGGTGAAATGCCGCTTGCTGTTATTCGGGTCGAACGCCGGATCGGTGGCAATGACTGAATCGATGCGCATCATGACGTCATGAATCGGTTCGATCAGCGACTGCGCCAGTGGCGTCAGTTCCATCTGTCGGCCGATCTGGATGATCAGTGGATCTTCGAAGTATTCGCGCAGGCGCGCCAGTGCGCCGCTCATGGCAGGCTGGGTGATGTTGAGCTTGGCTGCCGCGCGCGTGACGCTCTGGTCGATCAGCAGGGCGTCCAGGGCAACCAGCAGGTTTAGATCCAGTCGACGGTAGCGCATTGGCGTGATGCCTATTGTAAGTGAGCACGTATAGCTGTGGGTGATGGGCCGGATCAGCAAAAACGTTTTTTAATGTGATGAGCCAGTACCTACTATCCACGTCGCTGATCAAAGAATCAACTTTGGGATCACGATGCAACACACCGAGGGGAGCAGTTTCAACAAGTGGGTCGGGTTCCGACCGGGCAAGCGCGGTGTGTCGATCTTTCGTTGCAGCACCCGGCAATTCACCCCAGTAGCGGAGACACGCCCTTGAGTAATACCTTCAAGGAAAATCCATTGCGCAACTGGCAACTGGATCGCAGCGCCATCCAGACCATCGGCCGCGATTTACAGCGGCCGGAATGTATTCTGGCCGAGCGCGACGGCTCGCTGTGGAGCGCCGACGCGCGCGGCGGCGTCATGCATATTCGTCCTGACGGCTCGCAATCACTGATTGCCCAGTATGAGAACCGTCAGTTCGCCGAATCGAATGCGCCCGGTAAATACATCATGGATGGCACCTTGCCCAACGGGCTGGCGTTTGCGCGCAACGGCGACATTCTGATCGCCAATTTCGGTACCGACGCCATCGAGTGCATGAGTCGCGCTGGCGCCAGTCGCACGCTGCACACGCACATCGACGGCCAACCGCTGGGCAAGACCAATTTCATCCTGCGCGATTCGAAGCACCGCATCTGGTTCACGGTGACCACACGCATCAAACCCTGGACGCGCGCGGTGGTGGAACGCACAGCCGATGGCTACATCGGCCTGATCGATGAGCAGGGCATCCGCATCGTGGCAGACGGGTTTGTCGGCACCAACGAGATTCGCCTCGATGCCAATGAAGAATGGATGTATGTGGTGGAGAGCAATGCACGCCGCATTTCCCGTCTGCGTGTTCAGGCAGATGGTTCATTAACCCAGCGCGAGGTGTATGGACCGGCTGATCTCGGTGGCATCCCGGACGGCTTTACTTTCGATGCGTTCGGCAATCTGTGGGTGACGCTAGTGATCTATGACCGACTGATTGCCATCACGCCCGAAGGCGAGCAGCTGATGTTGTTGGATGATGGTGGCCCCGAACGCGCTGCACAACTGGATCAGCTGTATCACGCGGGCGAGCTCAATCCCGCCAATCTCATGCATATGCACGGCACGCTGGCGCCCTGGATGGCCAGCGTGACCTTCGGTGGTCCCGATTTGCGCACGGCCTACATCGGTAGCTTGATGGGCACCACGATTCCTTATTTCCGTTCGCCGGTGGCCGGCTTGCCCATGGTGCATTGGCACGAGCGCTAGTTTTACAGAGGTATTTATATGATTCGCCAGATCAAGAGTGGTCAGACTGCGGTCGCCAAATCAGAAGCATCGCGCCAGGTGCGCGAAACGGTGGAGTCGATTCTTGCCGATATTAGCGCCAATGGTGAAACGGCAGTGCGGCGCTACTCCGAGCAGTTCGACAAATGGTCACCCGCCGCGTTTCGTCTGAGCGAACAGGAAATCGACGCCTGTGTTCGTTCGTTGTCACCGCAGGTGATCAAGGACATTGAGTTCGCACAGACCCAGATTCGCAATTTTGCGCAGGCCCAGCGGGCTGCATTGAAAGATGTGGAAATCGAAACGCTGCCCGGTGTGGTGCTGGGACACAAGAATGTGCCAGTCAACAGCGTGGGCTGTTATGTGCCGGGTGGACGTTATCCCATGGTGGCGTCGGCGCACATGAGTGTGGTCACGGCCAAGGCCGCAGGCGTCAAACGCATCATTGCTGCTGCACCGCCGTTTGGCGGCAAGCCACATCCCGCCATTGTGACCGCGATGCATCTGGGCGGCGCGACCGAAATCTATGCGTTCGGCGGTGTGCAGGCGGTTGCCGCCATGGCGCTGGGCACGGAAAACATCCAGCCGGTGGACATGATCGTCGGACCCGGCAATGCCTTTGTGGCCGAAGCCAAGCGGCAGTTGTTCGGTCGGGTCGGCATTGATCTGTTCGCCGGTCCCACCGAGACACTGATCGTTGCCGACGAAACCTGTGACGCCGAAATGGCAGCCGTCGATTTGATGGGCCAGGCCGAGCATGGTCCGGGCAGTCCGGCGGTGTTGCTCACCACCAGTGCGAGCCTTGCCAACAACGTGTCTGCGGCCATTGATAAGTTGCTGTCATGGTTGCCGACCGCAGATGTAGCGCGTCAGGCGTGGCAGAACTGCGGCGAAATTATTCTGTGCGACACCGTCGATGAGATGGTGCAGGAGGCGGATCGCATTGCCTCCGAGCATGTGCAGGTGCTGACCAAAGATCCCGATTATTTCTTGAAGCATCTGAGCAACTATGGCGCCTTGTTCCTGGGGCATCGAACCAATGTGGCCTTCGGCGACAAGGTCATCGGCACCAATCACACGCTACCCACCATGCGCGCCGCGCGCTATACCGGTGGCTTGTGGGTGGGCAAGTTCATCAAGACCTGCACCTACCAGCGCGTGTTGACCGACGAGGCCTCTGCACTGGTGGGCAGCTACTGCTCACGGCTGTGCGAATTGGAAGGGTTTGCCGGACACAAGGAGCAGGCAGATCTACGCGTGCGGCGTTATGGTTGAGCATAAAACATTCGCTCTCAAGCATCATCACGGCGCGATGAGTGTGCCCGACCTTGAGACCTCCATTGTCTGGTATGCGCGTATGCTGGATTTTTCGGTGGAAAAGCGCTTCAACATTCCACCAGCCATTGCCAAAGTGGCCATGCTCAGACGCGGCGACCTGCGCATCGAGTTGTTCGAAGTCACAGGCGCTGCGCCGTTGCCTCCGGATCGACGTTACGCCAATGCGGATATCAAGACCCATGGCAACAAGCATGTGGCATTCGCTATCGAGAATGTGGATGTAGTAGTCGAAGCGCTCAGCAATCGCGGTGCGGATATCGAATTCGTCGGGCGTTTTGAATTCGGTTCCAACATTTTCGTCCGCGACAACGCGGGCAATCTCATCGAGTTCGTAGAAGAGCCCTCGCTGTTCCGTTAAGCGCTGCGACCGGTCGAAGTGGAGAGGAAACCTGGCGACATGAATCAAGCAATCAAATCGGAACGCTTGCTCGGCAAGACCGCGATTGTCACCGGTGCGGGTAGCGGTATCGGTCGCGGCTGTGCACTGATGTTCGCGCGTCATGGCGCGCGCGTGGTGGCCACCGATATTGATTCCCCTTCGCTGCAAGAAACGCTCGTGCTGGCAAAGCAGGAAGGTCTGGCGCTGCAAGCAGTGCATCCCATTGACCTCACCAAGCCCGCTGATGTTGCATTGTTGGTTGAGCAATCTGTAGTGCGCTTGGGTCAGATCAATGTGCTGGTGAATGCCGGTGTCCAGGCATGACTGTCACCAGCGCTACCAGACCTGTACTGGAGCAACCCGAGATCATTCGCGATGCCGCACGCAACCGCGTCATGCTAGATCGCTTTGGTCAGCCTGAGGATATTGCCTGGGCTGCGGTGTATCTCGCCTCTGACGAAGCTGGTTGGGTGACGGGTGCCGAGCTGTCTGTGGATGGTGGCGCCACTGCATGGTGAAGGGCAGCGAGCATCAATAACTCCAATGCATGGTATTGGCCGGAACAATTTGTAGACCGTGAGCTTTCGGGAATACGCTCTTGAAAACACTCCGGAGAACCATCGCCGCGCGATGATCGCCGGTTCGATCACTCAAATAACATCCACAACGGCTAGCTTGCACAGGGGAATTTATGCGTCGCTACAGAATCATGCCATTACCGCATACCATGAAAACAAGTTTAATTCGTGCGGCCGTTGCCAGCACGCTGATGGTTGCGCCCACCGTCTGGGCGCAGACCGGGGATGCTCAGGGTGCAGGAGACTTCGCGCTCGAGGAAATCGTGGTTACCGCGCAGCGTCGCGAAGAAACCATGCAGCGCGCTGCGGTGGCTATTGATGCAGCTAGTGGTGAAACCCTGATTGAGGCAGGCATCACCAATGCTGCTGACCTCAGCAAGCTGGTGCCGGCACTGACGATCAACAGCGGCGGGGGCGCCAACGCGTCAATCTTCATGCGCGGCGTGGGAACGCGCACTAACAACAGTTACGTGGATTCCGCCATTGCCATGAGTTACGACGGCGTGTTCATGGGGCGTTCGTCGGCCGCCTCCGGCACTGCGTTCTACGATCTGGAACGTGTCGAGGTGTTGAAGGGGCCGCAGGGCATCCTCTATGGCCGTAATGCGACGGGCGGTGCAATCAATGTGCTGCCGGCCAAGCCTGATATGAATGGCATGGGCGGCTATGCCATGCTGAGCTACGGCAGCTACGCCGACTTGCAGGCACAGGGCGCATTGAATTTGCCGATTGGTGATACCAGTGCGATGCGCTTTGCATTCACCCGCAACAAGCACGATGGCTACAACAAGGACGGCACCAATGATGCCGATACGCTGGGCTTCCGTGCCCAGTATCTGATCAAGCCGAGTAATGATCTATCGATCAGGATCGGCGCTGATTACACCAAGCAAGGCGGTCTGGGTCCTGGATCGAGCTATGTAGGCAGGTACAATGCCGCCACCGGCTATACCTTTATTCCCTCGGGACTGCCGGATAACGAAGGCTTGGTCACCCCCGCCGCCAATGCCTATCGTCAGACGCTGCTTGCGGCGCCAGGCTTTGGCTTCCTCAACCCGATCACGGAAGCGCTGTATCAGGACTACAAGTACACCGGCATCAATGCCGAGATCAACTTGAATACTGCCCTTGGCACCTGGACCTTTATCCCCGGCTGGCGCAAGTCCGAGGGTAGCAGCAAGTTCGACATGCCGGCCTTCAACTTGGGCTGGGTGCAGGACACCAACACGCAGACCAGCGCGGAATTGCGTCTGACCAGTCCCGGCGGGCAGCGTGTCGATTACATTGCAGGTCTGTACTACTTCGATGAAAGCAGCGATTCGAACAATACCTATAACCAGGAATTCGTGCTTCCGCTGCAGCTATACACGCATGATGCAAGTTCATCTGCGGCATTCGGTCAGCTAACCTTCAATGCTACCAATCGCTTCCGCCTTGTCGGCGGCGCTCGCTATACGTATGACAAAAAATTCATCGATGGCGCCATCGACAACTTCATCGTGTTCTGCGGTGGCGCGCCACCGGCCAACTTGTCGCCACCGGCTTCGTTCGCCAA
>JANMSB010000358.1:0-4931 GCA_031388915.1 Pseudomonadota bacterium
CGCTGGGTTTGGGCAAATGCAGTGTGGCCGCATTGACGCGACGGCGCGCGGCCGCATGGCGTGCGTGGGCATCGCGACGGATTTGCGCAATCTGTTCTGCTTGTAACGGGCCTGTGTAAACCACCTGCCCCTGTTGCAACCGCAGTAGATGTGTGGCGCTATCGGGAATATCTTCGGCGGAATGCGCTGCCAACACCCAGGTGGGCGCCTGCCGTTTGTCATCGAGTAACTTACGTAGCTGCCGACGTGTGGCGGCATCCACTCCATTGAACACTTCATCCAGTAACAATACCTTGGGTCTGCCTACCAGCATGCGCGCCAACAACACGCGACGGCGCTGGCCATAAGACAGAGTGAGCATGCGTCGTTCCCGCAATGACCACAGGCGTAAATACTTGAGCATGTGCATCACGCGCGTTTGTTGCGCAGCGCTGGGCTTGGTCAGGGGAATATCTTCGTCGAACAAACCCGTGGCAACGATCTGCACCACCTTCAAGTTCCAGTTGTAACGTAGATACTTGTCCTGGCGTTCCGGCGCCGAATAGGCAATCAACGCCTTGTCGAGACCGGGCTCGGCATGACACTCGCCCTGCAAACAATACCGACGTTGCTCGCGACCGGTGGCAGTGGCAGTGGGCCACATATCGCCACGCAACAACTTGAGCAGCACGGACTTACCGGAGCCATTGGCGCCCACCAACACCCAACGCTGGCCGGCATGCAACGCAAAGCTCACGTCTTGCAGTGCAAACTGCTCACCCAACTCGACCGAACAATGTTCCAGCGCAATCAGCGGTTGCCTGTGCGGTTGCTTATCGGCCATTAGGCGTCATTTCCCCTGAGCACCCGTACCGTCACGCCCACCGTCACCGTGTGCTCACCGCCACCGATAATCACGCCGCGCACCGGCGACACATCGCTGAAGTCGCGGCCCCAGCCTAGGGTGACGTGATCGGTATTAACACGCACGCCATTGGTGGGATCGAGATCCACCCAATCGAAGGGTGGCGCATATACCGACACCCAGGCGTGCGACGCGTCGGCGCCGGTAAGCACTTGGCCATTTTCCGGCGCAATGGTGCGTAAATAACCGCTGACATAGCGCGCCGCCAAGCCACGGGAACGCAGGCAGGCAATCATCAGGTGTGCGAAGTCCTGACACACGCCGCGACGTGTTTCCAACACCGACGACAACGGCGTGCCAATGGTGGTGGCGGTGGGATCGTAAGTGAGTTCTTCATGCAGCTTGTGCATCAAGGCATCAGCGCAGGTCAATATCGGCGCACCGCGTGCAAAACATTCATCGGCAAACTCGCTAAAGGCATTCTTGATGCGCGCATACGGCGATTCAACACGATACGTCGACGCCTCCAATTCCTTGGGCGTACGCGGCCGGCTGCAATAAGTCAGCTCGTCGCGCAGTCGTTCCCAAGCCACCGACTCGGCTGCAATTGGCTGGGACCGAGCCAGTATTTCAACTTGGGTATGACCCACGATACGCAACTGCCGATGCGGCCGCGCCAGCTCGACGCGCGTCACTACATTGCCGAAGGCATCGCGATCCTCGCTGTAGTTGCCCGCCACGGGTTGCAAGTCCAAGCGATGCGAAATGGTTTTCTGCCAGGTCGTTGCGCGTGGCGACAAATGCAGCATGTGATGTGCATGCACCACCGGCGCACTGTAGTCGTAACAGGTTTCGTGGCGCACTTGATACATGACGGGCGTCAACGCAGCTTCGGTCATGTCTCCACCATGTGCTGCTCACGTTCCACGTGCGAGAAATGTCGCAGCGATAAATCGTCCGATACCCGACGCACCACGGCGCTCAGTTCGAGCAAGCGCGCCGACAAACTTTGCCGCGCATAACTGGCGCCTTGACCATCGCCCTCCAGTGCACCGAAGTCGGCATCCAACACGGCAGCAATCGGTTGATTGAGCTTGGCGTCCACCGACACATCGAATACCTCGGCCAATTGCAACAACTCCTGACGGATGGCGCGCCGTTGATGACTCACCGACCGCGGATTGGCCGGTTCGCGCAACAATAAGTCCAACACCAATCCCAAGCGCGGCGACGACAAATACCGGCTGCGATAAGCGATGGTGCAGCCGTTGATATCCAGCAGCCATTCCAACTCGCTCTGCGCCAGCGCCACGCCCGTTTGTAATTTGCTGGCCAGCAACTCGCTTAAGAATTGCAGGCGCTCCAAACGCCGCCCCAACAACATCAGTCGCCAACCATCGTCCTGGGTCAGATCATCCATGGAAAAGCCGCTTAAAGCGGCCAGCGATAGCAACAACCAATCCAATGTTTCGCGAATCTCGCCGGGCGCACGCACGGCATCGTTGATCTGACGACGCAACAAGCTAACCGTGCGCCAATGCTCTACCGACAAGCGTCCACGTACCTGCGTCGCACACCAATTCAACCGATTGCAGTCCGCAGCCACACTGGAGAAGTGCGTGGGATCAAACAAGGTGGCGCGCAACTCCGCCTTATCTGACACCAAGCCGAATTGCCGGCAAGTAGTCAGCGCCGAAGTCCACACGACGCGATCGGAACGCGCGCTCAGTGTGGCGCGCACCAGGCGCACTTTGTTTTCGCAGCGTTCGTTGTAGCGGCCCAGCCAGAACAGGCTTTCGCCCAAACTCGAGGGCACTTCCAGATGCTTCACCGACATGCGCGGTAATACGCGCCGGTCTTCGGCTTCCACGTCGGCGCCGCTGTCGGCCAGCACCCAGACATCCTTACTGCCGCCGCCATGCTGATTGGAAATCACTTTGGTGCTGGTTTCCCCGGCAATACGCGCCAAGCCGCCCGGCAACACGCGATAACCTTGCGGCGTCGCCACTGCATACACACGAATGCTCACTGAGCGTGCGGTGAGGCGCAGCGGTTGGCGATGGTGCCAAGCCGGCGCCTGCGACAAATCAAATCGCTCCTGCGCCACAAACGCCTGCGGCCGCTTGCGCATACGCTCGAATAATTCTTCGCGTTGTTCGGTGCTCATTTCGCGGCCGAACATCAACTCCGAACGCTGATTGGGAAACGCCGGTTTAATCACCAGTTCATCGATATGTTTGAACACATACTCCAACGCCGGTCGCTCGCCGCACCACCAAGTCGCCACCGACGGCAGATGCAATGGTTCACCCAACAACCATTCGGCCACGCCCGGCATAAAGCCCTGCCAAGCCACGGACTCCAACACCCCCGAACCCAATGGGTTCATCAACATCACCCTTGCTGCGCGTACGGCTTTCAACAAACCGGGTATGCCTAACGCCGAATCGCTGCGTAATTCCAACGGATCGCAGTAGTCGTCATCGAGACGCCGCAAGATGGCGTGCACGCGCCGCAAGCCTGCCAGAGTTTTCAGATACACCGTATCGTCGCGCACCGTCAGGTCATGCCCCTGCACCAACTGCAAACCCAATTGGCGCGCCAGATAGGCATGTTCGAAATAGGTTTCGTTAAGGCTGCCCGGCGTCAGCACCACCGCCAATGGCGATTCTTCCAACGGAAACGCGCCCAACAATTGTTCGCGCAGCGCCACAAAGAAGGCGTGAATGTCGCTCACGCCAAATTCGCGAATGAGTTCGGGAAACACGCGCGCCACGATCTGCCGATTTTCCAAGGCATATCCGGCGCCCGAAGGGGTTTGGGTGCGGTCGCCCAACACCCACCAGCGGCCATCGGGCGCACGCGCCAGATCCACTGCGTACAGCGGCAGCCAGTGCCCGCCGACCGGCTTGATGCCGCGACAACTCCATAAGTAATTAGGGTGACCGAAAGCCAGTTCGGGAGGAATGATCCCCTCGGCCATCATGCGTTGCGGACCGTACAAATCCGCCAACAAAGCGTTGAGCAATTGCGCACGTTGTTTGACGCCGCGCTCGACCTCCTGCCATTCAGTCGCGGTGAGCACCAGCGGCAAGGAGTCCAGCACCCAGGGACGATCCGCGCCCTTGGGATCGGCGTACACGTTATAGGTCACGCCGTTTTCAGCGATCAGATTGCGAGCCAGCTCCACGCCCTGCGTCGCGGCTTCCATGCCGTCACGCGACAGATGCTCGATCAACGGCCGCCAATGCTCACGCAGTTGCCCGTCCGCATCGCGCAACTCGTCGTAGCGCCGTGCCCGGGCGCGATAGCTCTGCAACCAGTCTTTAGTCATTAGTCAATTGTGGCATGTAGGGGCAGGTTTATAACCTGCCTTCTTGAGGACCGGAAGGGCCGGTTTAAAACCGGCCCCTACGCAAAACGTCAGGTGTATTTGCCCGCCGGGTTAATACATACGCCGCAGATCGAGCGTGAATGGGAACTCGGGGTTCGGCACGGCAGGTGCAACCGATACATTGCCCGGCGTGTGTCCGATGCGGAAGAAACGCGACAGACGCCGGCTTTCCGCCTCGAATGAATTGACCGGGAACACCTCGTAACCGCGACCACCGGGATGCGTCACATGGTATTGGCAACCGCCCAGCGAGCGTCCTGCCCAGGTGTCGACCAGATCGAAGGTCAGCGGTGAATGAATGCCGATGCCGGGATGCAACGCCGACGACGGCGCCCAGGCGCGATAGCGCACACCGGCGACAAATTCACCCACGGTACCGGTGGGCCGCAATGGCACCGCATGACCGTTACAGGCCATGACAAACCGATCCGGTGCCAGACCACTCACCTTGACTTGCAAGCGCTCCACCGACGAATCGACGTAGCGCACTGCGCCGCCCGCCGAGCCCTCTTCGCCCATGACATGCCAGGGTTCCAGTGCATGGCGCAACTCGACATCGATACCGCGCGTGGCGTAGTCGCCATGCTTGGGAAAACGGAATTCGAAATGCGGCGCGAACCAGTCAAAGTCGAATGGGTAACCGGCTTCATTGAGTTCGCTCATGACATCGCGAAAATCCTGTTCGACGAAGTA
>JANMSB010000109.1:0-5135 GCA_031388915.1 Pseudomonadota bacterium
AAACTCTCTATCACTTGTTTGACTGTGCGCACCACACCCAGGCTCGCTAAGTCCACGACTTCCAAACCTTGATAGCCACAGGGATTGATACGCTGAAACGGCGCAAGATCCATCGCCACGTTAAAAGCGAGGCCATGGTAAGAACAGCCGCGACGAATACGCAGGCCGACGCTAGCCAGCTTGCGGCCATCAACATACACGCCGGGCGCGTCGCGTTTAGCGGCGGCGTGCACTCCCCAGCTCGCGGCCGTATCGATCACGGCCTGTTCCAGGGCCATCACTAATTCACGCACACCGAGTTTGTGTCGTCGCAAATCCAGCAGCGGATACACCACCAACTGCCCCGGGCCGTGATAAGTGACTTGTCCACCACGATCGATTTGCACTACCGGAATATCATCGGCGGCCAGCACATGTTCGGGCTTGCCATTCAACCCCAAGGTAAACACGGGTGGATGTTCGAGAAACCAGATCTCGTCGCGGGCTTGCTCATCGCGCTCGTCGGTGAGACGCTGCATGGCGCGCCAGGTTGGCTCATAAGACACAAGGCCCAAGTCCTTGAGCAGCGGCGAACGGGGTGAGCCAACAGACATGGAGCGCTTGAAACGAGCTAGAGCTTGAGACCGGCATTGTTACGTTCCAAGGCGCGCTCAGCACGGTAACTCGAACGCACTAATGGACCGGACACGCATTCCAAGAAGCCCCTTGCCAAGGCCCATTCGCGATATTGGGCAAACTCTTCAGGCGTTACCCAACGCTGAATGTCCAAATGATTTGGCGTGGGCCGCAGATATTGTCCCAGAGTGAGAATGTTCACCCCGGCAGTGCGTAAATCATCCATGGTTTGCACGATCTCGGCATCGCTCTCGCCTAACCCCAGCATCAAGCTGCTCTTGGTCAACACCGCAGCACGATGCTGCTTGGCATGCGCCAACACCTGCATGGTTTGATCGTAGCCGGCGCGCGGATCGCGCACCGGATGGGTCAGACGTCGCACGGTTTCAATGTTCTGTGCGAATACTTCCAGACCGCTATCAACCACCGTCTCGACATCACGCAGGTTGCCTTGGAAGTCCGGGGTCAGTGCCTCAACCGCAGTACCCGGATTGAGCTGTTTGATCGCGCGCACGCAGGCAGCGAAATGTGCGGCGCCACCATCGGCAAGATCGTCGCGATTGACCGAGGTCAGCACCACGTACTTCAATTTCATCAACTGCACGGTGCGCGCGCTATTGGCGGGCTCTTCACTATCCAACCATCCTTTCGGATTGCCGGTGTCGACCGAACAAAAGCGGCAAGCGCGAGTGCACACCGCCCCCATTAGCATCAAGGTGGCTGTGCCCGCATTCCAGCATTCGCCGATATTGGGACACTTAGCTTCTTCACACACGGTGGCCAAACGATGTTCATGCACCACGTCGCGCACGGCATTAAAGCCGCCCCCTGCGGGCATGGGCGCGCGCAACCATTGCGGTTTACGGCCAGGGACAAAGCTGCTCGCTGACGAACTGGCCTTGATGCCATCTTTGATAGCCGAGAATCCCTGCGGCGTCTGATATTTCTCGCCACTTTTCAGGGGGGCGGAACGGGCGGCGCCCTGGGTCACAATCTCTACGCCTTTAAAGCTGCTCACGGCGACTCGCACTGACTGATGTCGGGGCGGGTATGGTAGCAAACTGAGGTAACCCACTGCGGCTCGGCATGCACTGCCGCTTCTGCGCTCGCGGCACTAGGGTCTGTTAACAGACCCTAGGACTGTAACAACTGGATGTGATGCCGAAAATGCGTCCCTTCCCCTGCGGCAGTGAGGTAAGGACAGGAAGGGGGCGTCGACGAAACGCCGCACAGCATCACCGCTCGTTACAAGATGCCCCCACCCTAACCCTCTGCCGTGCAGGAGGCACAAATGGTGCGAGCGCATGGATGCGCAGGAGCAGCCCCCGCGCGCAGGGGAGGGGATCGGAAATGCAGTTTGATTTCGGTTGTCGCAGGCCACTAATACATCCTTGTACGTCGGCCGCTCCTGCGCTTCCTGCGCCCGCGGCACTAGTACATCCCTGTACGTCGGCCGTTCTCGCGCTTCCTGCGCTTCACGGCACTAATACGTCCCTGTATGTCGCAAAACGAAACGCCCGAATGGCGGGGCCGTTCGGGCGTTTGGTTGCCGAAACTACTTTAACTACTTGGCAGCGGCGTGCAGTGTCCACAAGGAAGCAATGCGGCCTAATTCGGAATCGGCGGAAACCTGCTTGAAAGCCGACCGAGCTTTATCAGCTTGGCCATTATTCAGATAGGCAATACCCAACGCGATCTGTGCCTGATCCGGCTTGGTGAGACCACCTTTCTTCAAGCCACGCTCAATTGCCTCAATGGCCTCGGGATACTGTGCATAGCCCATATAGACTTCGCCCAGGGTGGCATCAAGCTGACCGGTGGCCACAGCACGAGCTTTTTTATCCAAGCCAGCCAACGCAACTTTGTCGTCCTCGGCGGCTTTTTTGATGGAGGCTCTCACGCGATCATCGCGATCCTTACTGGGGCCAGCGCCAACGATGCCCTTGCTGTAACCCGTTTCTAACACACTCAGCCCTTCACCCGGATAGCCGGCGCCATTGGCCAACTGCGCCATCTCAGTGTAGTCGCTGGAAGTCTTCATGGCTCCCACCGCCAACATCAGGCGATCAAGCTGCAATTTGTATGCATCGTTGGTTTGTTGCCCCTTCAAACCGGACAGTAATGCCGACCAATAGGACTCGTTGGGATAGTAACGCAGCAGCTTTTCAACCACGTTGAGAGTGGACTTATCCAAGGTATTGCCACCGCCAGCCAGCTTGTAAGACACGCTGTACATAAGCTTCAACCAGTCTTCTTTGGGCTTTTGGCCGGCCTTTTCGGCTGAGTTGACCAGACCGCTAAACGTATCCAGCGCCTGTTTCAATTGTCCACCCTGAGCCTGTAGCTGCCCCAAGATGGCAGTCATATCGGCATCGCCAGGGTGCGCTTTTAACCAGCGCTGTAAATACTCCATCGCTTTGGCGTTGTTCTTGGTTTGCAGATACATCTGCGCAATTTGCTTGGTGTACTGATCGGACTGTGTCGGCGAAACGAATGGGCTATCCAACAATTTTTCGTAAATAGCCGCCGCATCGCCGTACTTCTTCTGATTGATATAGGCCCAAGCAAACAGCTCGTTGACCTTAAACTGATCGTAAGGCGTTTTGTCGCTGATGGCATCAGCCTCACGCAACTTGGCAATTGCCTGATCCCATTGTTTCGCCTGGCCCGCAGCCAACGCTTCTTGCAGCGGCTTACCCACCTTGGTGCTGACTTTTTGTTCATCAGCCGCAACCGCCTGCGTCGCTGGCAGCAGCGTCACCACGCCCAGCGTCGCGAGATTCAAACTAAGGACGGTCAGGATTGCGTGAAAATTCTTCATAGACACAACTCAGATCAATAAAGGGACAAGCGTTGAGGCTTGGTAAATAGACAAGGGCCGGAACCTTCCGGTTCCGGCCCCACTAAAAACATCACATGAACTGTTCCATACCCACTACGCCCAGCTTGTCCATGCGGCCGCGTTGCGCGGCAGCGAGCAGGTCAGCCACTGCGTTGTATTTCACCCATTTATCGGGGCGAATGTGCAGTTCGGATTGGGGTCTGCGCTGCGATTCAATCTTGAACCGCTCTTCAATTTGCTGCAGCGATAGTTCCTCGCCATCCCAGTAGTACTTGCCGTCGAAATCGACCACCAGATTGATGACAATCGGCTTCTCGCTTTCGACCGGATTATTGGTTTCCTGTGGCATATCCAACTTGGTGGCATGCTTGGTCGGTGGAATGGTGATGATGAATAGAATCAATAACACCAACATGACGTCGATCAACGGCGTCGTGTTGACGTCCATCATCGGTTCGTCACTGCCGCCTGGACCTACACTCATACTCATTATTCAATTCTCCGCTGAGGTTGCTGCCGAGTTAGGCGCAAACGGGTTCAAGTACCTGGATTGCCAATGGGCTGCGAAATGAAGCCAACTTTGACAATGCCTGCCCGCTGACACATCACCATGGCCTTGCCAACGAACTCAAAGCGCACTTCGCGATCACCTTTGACGTGCACTTCGGGTTGCGGCACCTTGACTGCCTCGAGTTTCAAGCGATCCAGGAGTTCGTCAGGCGTGACGGGCTTGATGTTCCAATATAACTGGCCCGCCTTGTCTACAGAGATCGTGATGTCGTCGGGCTTGGCAATGGTTGCCTGATTGGCAGCATCCGGCAGATCCAGCGGTACGGTCTGGGTAATGGCCGGGATGGTGATCAAGAAAATGATCATCAGCACCAACATCACGTCCACCAATGGCGTGGTATTGATGTTGGACATCACCTCGTCTTCACCACCGCCGCCTACATTCATGCCCATGATTTACCCCTGATCACTATTGCCCGGTCTTGGTCTTACGTGGACCAGATTACTTGGCACGAGGCGCTGCCGCCGGGGCAGCACCACCACCAGATTGCATGCGGCCGCTAATCAGCATGGCGTGCAGGTCGGAGGTGAAATAGCGCACTTGTTCCATCAATTTCTTGTTCACACCTAGCAACCAGTTGTACCCAAGCACCGCAGGAACGGCCACGGCCAGACCGATAGCAGTCATGATCAACGCTTCGCCCACTGGGCCGGCTACTTTACCGATGCTGGCGTCGCCGGAGGTACCAATGCTGGTCAACGCGATCAAGATACCCCACACGGTACCGAACAGGCCGACGAACGGTGAAGTGGAACCCACGGTCGCCAAGAACGACAGACCTTTGGCAAGGTTGCTATTCAACTGCTCCTGAGAACGTTGCAGCGAGATGCTCACCCATTCGTGCAGTGGGATCTGATCGGTCAAACGACCATCATGATGCTCGGTGGCGCGTAGACCATTTTCGACAATCATCTTGAAGGCATGATCCTTACCCTTCAGGTTGTTTGCACCCTCGCGCAGCGAAGAGGCATTCCAGAAGTTCTTCTGCACTTCCTTTAGTTGCTTGGACAACCTGCGTTGATCCATCCATTTGGTGAACATGATGAGCCAAGAGCCAGCCGACATGATCATTAAGATAGCAAACACGCCCAAGGTAACTGGGCCGCC
>JANMSB010000399.1:0-21396 GCA_031388915.1 Pseudomonadota bacterium
GTGTACGCACAGCCGCATGCTGCTCAAACGTGATGGGCAATTGCGCGTCTACGCCTGTGCTTTTACTGACGATGATGAACGATTTGACTTGGACTCATCGTTATCTACCGCGACCCAGGCATCGGTGTGCTTGCAGCATCAACGTTGCCGACAGTGCGTGCGACATGCAGCGAGCTACAGCGAAGCGAATAGCTAGCAAGTCGACCGAGCAGTATCAGCCCAGCGTACCGCTCATGGCCTGGAACTGACGGCAATTCGGTTAAAGATTCACCTCTACTGAAAGGCGATGCTAGATATTGGCTGCCGTTGCGATACTCGTCCAATGTCTCTGCACCGGCATCAGTAGTTCTTCATATGGCGGGGGTGTTTTCATCAAGTAGGTAGACACGACCTAGATGTCGCGATCTTCGATGTCGAACTTGCCCTCGAGACGCCGAGTGATTTCGATGTAGCCCCCCCAGCCCTTGCGATATTCGAGACGCTCGTCTGGGTTGTTGTCGTTCACCCAGCGGTTGAAGTCGATAGGCGTGGTCAAGCGTACTTATTCCCCTACCTCGCTCAACACTTGGCCAATTAACCGCGAAGACAAGAAATAACCAGTGGCACATAAGAAATCGAGTTGAGGACGTAAGGGCGGCACCAATGCGTCCCGCCGTGCGCAGCAAGTCGCAGCCGAAGACAACTGGCAAATCTCGCCTCACCCGCTCTGCGGGGAAAAGAACCAGCGATCACCCATACCGCAGCGCCTCGATCGGATCGAGCTGGGAGGCGCGATACGCGGGATACAAACCGAACGCGACGCCGACGAATGCGGCAAAGCCCACTGAAATAATCATGGTGTCGGTGGATAGCGCGGTGTTGACGCCAAAGAAGTGCTGCAACGCATAAGCGCCGCCGACGCCGAACAGCAATCCCAGCAGACCACCCATGAGGCAAATCAGCACTGATTCGATCAGGAACTGCAACATGATGTCGCTGCCGCGTGCGCCCACGGCAATACGCAAACCGATTTCCTTGGTGCGTTCGGTCACCGCCACCAACATCATGTTCATGATGCCGATACCGCCCACCAGCAAACTGATACCGGCAATGGCGCCCAACAACAAAGTGAAAGTAGCGATGGACTCGGATACCAGACTGATCATGTCGGCTTGGTTGCGAATGTTGAAATCGTCGTCGGCATCGGGTGCAAGCCGGTGAATCGTTCGCAGCGATTGCGTAATTTCTTCCTGTAATGCGGGCATGCTGTGCTCGTCTACGGCTTGAATCGCTATTTGATTGACCGTATCCGATCCCGATAGCCGCGCCTGCGCGGTGGTGTAAGGCACGATGACCAAATCGTCGTTGTCGCCACCCATACCGGCACCGCTGGTTTTCAAAGTGCCGATCACTGTGAACGGCGTGCGACCGACACGTATTTTTTGACCAATGGGATCTTCGCCGCCAAACAGCTCGTTGATGACTGTTTGGCCCACCACCGCCACCGTGGCGCGCTGCGCCTGTTCGGCTTCGCTGAACATCACACCCGATTCGATCTCGCGATTGCGCACCAGCAGGAAATCCGTGCTCACGCCCTGCACTGTGCTGGAATAGTTGCTCGCACCCCATACCAACTGTCCACTGCCATTCACGACCGGGGTCATGGCGTTGGCCAACGTCAATGCCTTGCGCAAGTAGACCAGGTCGCGGGTATACAAGGTGCTGCGAAAGCCGCGGCCGAAATTGACGCCGCCGGAACGGGAAGCGCCGGGCACCACGGTCAGCAAGTTGCTGCCCATGGCGGAAATGCGTGCAATTACCGACTCCTGTGCACCCTGCCCCACTGCGGTCATGACAATTACCGAACTCACGCCGATAACGATGCCGAGCAGCGTCAACAACGTGCGCAGCCAGTTCAGACGAATGCTTTGCAGTGCGGTCTTGAGCAACAGCCAATAAGTCATGCCGCTGCTCCCGCTGGTTGCACCTTGCTATCGCCGATGATGAGGCCATCTTTGATTTCGATTTTACGGTGGGTGTTGGCGGCGATGTTGGCATCGTGGGTGATGATCATCACCGTGGTGCCCTGCTTATTAAGCTCTTTAAACAATGACAAAATCTCGTGCGCCGTATTGCTGTCCAGGTTGCCGGTGGGCTCATCGGCCATTAACAGCGAGGGCTTGTTGACCAACGCCCTGGCGATCGCAACGCGCTGCTGTTGGCCGCCGGACATCTGCGTGGGTTTGTTGTTCAATTTGTCGCCCAGACCTACTCGTTGTAGCGCGGTAACGGCGGCTGCGCGCATATCCGGATGTTTTTGTAAGTGATCGTAACCCAACGGCAACATCACGTTTTCCAGCGCGGTTAAGCGCGGCAAAAGATGAAAGCTCTGAAATACGAAGCCGAGAACTTGATTGCGCACTGCCGCCAGATCGTCGGAACTCATCTTGTTTATATGATGTCCGGCCAACCAATAGTCGCCGCCCGTGGGTCGATCCAAGCAGCCGAGAATATTCAGCAGCGTCGATTTTCCCGAACCGGACTGACCAATGATGGACACCAACTCGCCTTCATGAATATCGATATCCACGCCGCGTAACGCCCAAAATTCTTCACCCAGGTGATAGACCTTGGTCAGGCCACGCACTCGTAGTAGCGGCATGCCGGTCGCAGCTTCGTCTTTGAACACGTTAGACATGCTGACTCACCTGACGCCTAACGAGACCCGCCGCCAAATCCGCCCACACCCTGCATCATCATGTTGCGGTTTTGACTGCTATTAGAACCGCCAGCCGAACCAGAGCTGTTAGGTGTGATGACACGCGTAATCACTGGGTCACCTTCTTTAAGTGCTTCGCCCGACGAATTGGCCGGACGCAACGGCGCTACCGCACTGGTGGTCAAATCGCTGCCAAGCACACGCACCGGTACGCGATAAGCCTTGCCTTCGGCATTCACCAACCACAGCACGCTACGACCGCCGGGTTTACCACCACCCTCAGCGCCGCCTTGACCAAAGCGTGTTCGGTTAGCAGCCGCACCCCCAGTTGCGCGCTGGCCTGATGTACCTTTGCCTGATGGACTTTGACCGACCGGTCGTTGGTCGGCTGCGATACGTAACTCATCGGGCACGCGCACTCGCAATGCCGCCGAGGGCACCAACAATGCGTTTTCAATCTTGGACAGAATAAAATCGATGGTAGCCGTCATGCCGGGAAACAGCAGGTTTTCCGGATTTTCCGCATCTAGCACTACGGTATACGTCACTACATTATTGGTAGTGGTGGACTTGAGGCGCACTTGCCGCACCTTAGCGTTAAAAGTTTTGTCGGTGATGCCCGATACGGTGAAGCGCGCCTGCATGCCCTCTTTGATTTGCGCAATCTGCGTCTCGTCCACGCTCGCCAGAATTTTCATCTTGGTCAAATCGGAAGCGACCACGAACAATGTCGGCGCCTGCATGCTGGCTTGCACAGTGTTGCCGGGATCGACGCTGCGCGTCATCACCACGCCGTCGATAGGCGAGCGGATATTGGCGTACTGCAACTGCACATTCTGGCGATTCAAATCCACCAGCGACGATTCGAGTTGCGCCTTGGCATTACGCGCAGCGACCTCCAAGGCGCGCAAATCGCGATCCGACAAGTATTTTTGTTCGTACAGGCGCTTGCCTTCGTCGAGCTGCCGCACCGCTTCGTCGTAGGTCACCTGCCGTTGCGCCACGGTGGCGCGCGACACGCCGACCTGTGCTTGCAAAGTCTGCGGATCGATCACGGCCAGCAAGTCGCCTTTCTTCACTTGCGCATTAAAGTCCACCAGCACATTGGTGACGATGCCGGACACCTGACTGCCCACTGTCACTTCCTCCAATGCCGACAAAGCGCCGGTGGACGAAATGGATTCCACCAAATCGCCGCGCGTTAATGCAGTCGTATCCAGCGTGGCCGCCTCGGTTTTTTTAGCTTGCTGTGACCAGTAATAAACGCCGCCGGCGACGGCCAGAGCAACCAGAATCCATGCGCCATAGCGGCGCGGGCGAGAAATTGTGTTCATGTTACTTTCGATAAAACTCACGGACGAATATCAGGTCGGATGTGCGAACGATGGAGTGGCGTTTTGTGACAGGCAATGCAAACCGGTAGTTCATGTAATTGATGAAACTTGTCACTGCATGATGCACAGCGGCCATACCAATTACTACTCGGCAGAAACCAGCTGTCTGGGATCAGCAGGCCCCGATGGGCGTCGTCGCCCGACCCGCCTTGCATGCCGGCCGACATCATCGCCTTGTTCATGTCGTGGGGAATGAAGCGAGTAAAGATCACTCGCGGGTTGGAGTACACGACGCGCTCAGGTGGTGGGTTTCTCCACTTTCGGCGCTGGCTCGCCGTGCGAGTCGCGATCACCGCGATGCCCGTCGCCGTGGCCGCGCTTGCCGTGTCTGCCATGCATGCCGTAACGCTCCTTCTGCGTCGACAGGGCCTCGCGCTGGGCGGGTGTCAGCAGCGCTTCGAGTTCCTTCTTCTGCGTGTCGCGCAGCGTGCGTACCTCATCGCGGAATTTTTTGCGGTCGGCGATGGTGTACTTCTTCTCTAGTGCGCTGTGCTGCTGTGCGCCCTTCTCGAAGAGCTGTTGCACTTTCTTCTGCTGTTCCGCACTCAGTTGCAAACTCTTCTGCAGATACTCGGCGCGCTTGACCGGCTCGGCGCCACGCTCCTTGCCGGGAAAGGCGAAGGCGCTGCCGGCAACGATGGCGGTAGTCAGGCAGGCGGCGACAATCATATGTTTCAGTTTCATCGTGAATCCTCTAGATGGTTATGGTCTCCGCAGCGCGGTAGCGGCGGGTAAGGACTCAGCGTAGTGGCCATCGGTGCAACAAATATGGAAGCAAACGGCAACCATCCAGCAGATTGTGGCGCCGGGTTGGTTCGGCGCTGCTGCATGGGCTGACTGAACGCGGTTACGGCGACAGTTCGAAGCGGTAGCCGGCGCCGTAGACCGAGTGGATGAACTCGGTGTGTGGCCACACCTCGGCCAGCTTCTTGCGCAGCTTCTTGATGTGGCTGTCAATGGTGCGATCACTGACGATGCGGTGATCCTGGTACATGCCCGCCATCAAGTGGTCGCGCGAAAAAATCCGTCCTGACTCACTCGCCAGACGCTTCAACAGTTGGAACTCCACCGCAGTCAGCACGGCCGTTGCCCCTTCGAAGCGCATCTCCAGCCGATGTTCGTCCAGCGTGACGCCCGGCGTCTGTTGCGGCGTGCCGGCGCTGGTTCGACGCAGCACTGCCTTCACGCGCGATACCACCTCGCGCGGGCTGTATGGTTTGCAAATGTAATCGTCAGCGCCGAGTTCGAGCCCAAGCAGCCGGTCCACTTCTTCAACCCGTGCCGTCACCATGATCACCGGCACCTGCGAGAAGTTGCGCAATTCGCGGCACACAGTCAGCCCATCGCAGCCCGGCAGCATCAGGTCGAGCAGGATCAGGTCGGGAGCGTGTTCGCGCACCCACGTCGCCACCTCGCTGCCATTGCCGATCTGGTGGGTGGTGTAGCCAGCCTGGTGCAGATAGTCGGCAAGCAGGCGCGCCAGTTTCGGTTCGTCTTCGACGATCAGGATGGTCGACATGATTCACCTGTTGTCCGGCAACGTGACGTCGATGCGCAAGCCGCCGAGGGCGGAATCAGCAGCGGTGATAGCGCCGCCGTGGGCGGCGACGATGCGCTGACAGATAGCGAGCCCCAACCCGGAGCCGCCGGTGCGGCGGTTGCGCGAATCCTCGACGCGGTAGAGGTGATCGAATAGTTTCGGCAACGACTCGGCAGGCACGCCCGGCGCGCTGTCCTCCACGCTCAGCCGCAACTCGTTGCCAGCGCGGCGCAGGGTCACCTGTACCTGGCCGCCGTCGGCGGTGTATTTGCGACTGTTGTCGAGCAGATTATCGAGTAGCTGGCGCAGGCGACTCTCGTCGCCATAAAGTGCCATTTCACCCGGCGGGATGTCGCAGCACAGTTCCAGCCCGGCCGCAGCGAATGGCTGCAGATGCGTCTCGCACACCTCGCGCCACAACTCGGCGACATCGCACTCGCTCTTGCGATACTGCAATCCGCCGATGTCGGCGGTGGTCAGTGCATGCAGGTCCTCGACCAGCCGCGTCAGGTGCGCCACCTCTTGCTGCACCGATTGCAGGTTGTCGTGGTTGATCGGCCGCACCCCATCCAGCATCGCCTCGATCTCGCCGCGCAGGATCGCCAGCGGCGTGCGCAGTTCATGCGAGATGTCGGCCAGCCAGCGTTTGCGGCTGCTGTCGTTGGCGGCCAGTGTGCGCGCCAGCTCGTTGAAGTCGCGCGCCAGTTCGCCGAGTTCATCGCTGCGTTTGATCGGCAATTGCAGTTCGTCGCCGATGCTGTAGTTGCCTTGCGCCAGCTCGTGGGTGCCCCGGTTCAGCGTGCGGATCGGTCCCACCAGATGGCGGGCGAGAAACAGTGCGATCAACGCCGCCACAGTGATCGCCGCGCCGCCGATGGCGAGCAGCTTCAGGCGCTGTTGCTGCAGGAATTTTCGTTCGAAGCCGCTGCGCACATCACGCTGCTGTGGCACCACCAGCCAACCGACATTGCTGCCGCTGACCTGGATGGGCAGCAGGGTCTGTTCGGGGCCGGAGCGGCGGCCGGATACGATGCGCATCTGCGCGTCGAGTAACTGCAGGCGTAGCATGCCCTGACGCGGCGGCGCCGCCTCCTGACGGCGCTTGCCGCGCCTCGGTTCGGGCAGCTCGTAATCTTCGAGTGCGTCGATGATGATGCTGGGCAGCAACCGTGGCTCCAGCGCAAACGGTTCCCAACTGCCGAAGTGTTGGTACTGCTCCGCCAGCAGCGCGACGACCCGTTCGCCGCGCTCGCGGTGGCGGTCGTTCAGATATTCGACCATGCCGCTCGTGAAGCTCCACTGCACCAGCAGCATCACCGCGGCGACCAGCGCCATGCTGGTGCCGAGCAAGGCGGCGAAGAGTTTGTGCTGAATGCGCAATGGCGTGGTCTCGCGTGGACGATGGCAATAGATGCACAGCCTAGGGCAAGACGCTGGCAGACGTCACGGCGGGATGACAGGTTTCACCGTGTTTCCACGATGTGGGCTGTATTAGGTTGTCGAGCGGCGCTATCCGGCGTTTCTCGCCGAACTGAAGGCCAGGGGCACGCAGGAGTTTGAAAATTTCCTGAAGTGCAACCGATGGGAAATTTTTTAGTGCCTACGTTGGCCGATGCTGCCGCCCAGCGGAGCACTGAACAATTGCGCCACGTCAACGGCATCGAAACGATAAGCACGATTGCAGAAATCGCAGTGCACTTCGACCTCACCCCGCTCAGCAAGTACGCTCTGCACTTCCGCTTCGCCCAACGACTGCAACATGCCACTGACCCGTTCGCGCGAGCAACGGCATTTGAAAAACACCGGCGTCGAATCGAACAGTCGCAGATCGTCTTCGTTAAACAAGCGCCGTAAAATTTCCCGATCCGCCAGTCCACGCAATTCTTCTGGCTTCAGCGTATCTGCAATTAATTGCACCCGTTGCCAGGCATCGTCCAATTGCGTCTGTTGTTGGCGAAGTTGTTCGACCACCTCGGCATCGCCAGCCGCATCGTCCAACAGCGTGGGCGTGGGCAGCCGTTGCAACAACAACCCGGCCACGCCTTGCTCATCGGCATACAACCACAGGCGTGTGGGTAATTGTTCGGACTGTTCGAAATACACTTCGAGGCATTGCGCGATGCGTTCGCCAGCGACCGGCACGATGCCTTGATAGCGCTGCTTTAAGTCTTCGCTTTCCAGCGTCACGGTCAAATTACCCGCGCCAGACAATTGGTGGATAGGCGGTTGAATTGCGGTGCTCAAATCCAACACGCCTTCGCGATAGCGTGCCAGCGCGCGCACGCCGAGCCCGGCGGTGCATTGCGCCAGCAACAAATGCATCGGTCCATCACCATTCAATTGCAGCGTCAACTGGCCATCGAACTTCACCGTGGCCGCCAGCAATACCGAAGCCACTACCGCCTCGCCCAGGGTATGGCGAATCACCGGCGGATAATCGCGGTGTTCCAGCAAGGCGAGCCAGGAAGCATCGAGATGCACCAGCAGTCCGCGTATTGGCAGTTGCTCAAAATCAAACCGGTGCAGGCAATCTTTATCGTGTGTGGAGAGGTCGTGCATGAATATTTGCGTAGGGGCCGACCTGCGTGTCGGCTCGCATGTTTCAAGCCGGGCGAACACGCAGGTTCGCCCCTACAACTATCCCGCCAGCTTTTGCTTTAGCAGGTCATTAACCTGCGCGGGGTTGGCTTTGCCGGCAGTGATCTTCATCACCTGACCGACGAAAAAGCCGAACAGTTTGTCCTTGCCGGAGCGATAGTCAGCCAACTGTTTGGGATTCGCGGCCATGACTTCATCAATAACTGTTTCGATCGCGCCAGTATCGGTGATCTGCTTCAGGCCCCGGGCTTCGATGATGTCATCTGCGCCCTTGCCTTCCAGCCACATGGCTTCGAACACTTCCTTGGCGAGCTTGCCGGAAATGGTTTCATCGTTAATGCGTGACAACAATACGGCCAATGCTGTGGCGCTGACTTTGCTCGCACCGATTTCCAAACTGGCCTTGTTCAAGGCGCCGGACAAATCGCCCATCACCCAGTTGGCGGCCAGCTTGGCGTTACCCATAATTTGATGTGGGGCGTCGCCAGTGAGATTGCGCGTCACGGATTCGTAATAATCAGCGATCTCGCGTGATGAGGTAAGCACCGACGCGTCATAGGCCGACAGTTCATAGTCTTTGACGAGGCGCGCTGCTTTTTCATCCGGCAATTCCGGCAGCGTTTTGCGTATCTCGTTGATGAATGCCGCATCCAACACCACCGGTAACAAGTCCGGGTCCGGGAAGTAACGATAGTCGTTGGCCTCTTCCTTGGAACGCAGCGCGCGCGTTTCGCCTTTATCCGGATCATACAGACGGGTTTGCTGCTGCACCTTGCCGCCGCTTTCGATCAGTTCGATCTGGCGCGCCACTTCGTAATTAATGGCTTTTTCGATGAAGCGAAACGAGTTGAGATTTTTGATCTCACAACGTGTGCCGTACTGCTCGGCACCCTGCTTACGCACCGACACGTTGGCATCGCAGCGAAATGAACCTTCCTGCATGTTGCCGTCGCAAATTTCCAGATACCGCACCAGCGTGTGAATTTTCTTCATATACGCCACGGCTTCCTTGGCGGAACGCATGTCGGGTTCGGAGACAATCTCGATCAATGGCGTGCCGGCGCGATTCAGATCAATGCCGGTGTGGCCGTGAAAATCTTCATGCAGCGACTTGCCGGCATCTTCTTCCAAATGCGCGCGAGTGATGCCCACAGTCTTAGTGCTGCCATCTTCGAGCAGGATGTCCATCGTGCCATGTTCAACTATCGGCAATTCTAGCTGGCTGATCTGATAACCCTTGGGCAGATCGGGATAGAAGTAGTTCTTGCGCGCAAACACCGAACGCTCGGCCACCTTAGCGCCCACGGACAGACCGAACTTCACCGCCATCTTCACGGCTTGTTGATTCAGCACCGGCAGCACACCGGGATAACCGAGATCCACTAGATTGGCCTGTGTATTCGGCGCCGCGCCATAAGCCGTCGGCGAGCCGGAAAAAATTTTGGATCTAGTCGCCAACTGCGCGTGGATTTCAAGACCGATAACGGTTTCCCAAGTCATAGCATCACTCTGTCAATCATCTGTTCCCTCCCCCGCGCGCGGGGGAGGGTTAGGGTGGGGGCAACATCCGTGGCGGCAACCTTAGACATACCGCTCCGGCACACGCTTATGCCAATCGGTTGCCTGTTGGTACACATGCGCGACATTCAGCAGTTTCGCTTCAGCGAAGTGACCGCCGATGATCTGCAAGCCCACCGGCAAGCCGCCGAGAAAACCGCAGGGAATGGACATGGCCGGCAACCCGGCGAGGTTGGCGCCAATCGTGTAGATGTCGTTCAAGTACATGGTGACCGGGTCGTCCACCTTGGCGCCGATGTCAAAAGCAGGCGTGGGCGAAGTCGGCCCCATCAACACATCCACTTCGGTAAAGGCGCGGGCGAAATCGTCGGTAATCAAGCGACGAATCTTTTGTGCACGCAGGTAGTAGGCATCGTAATAACCCGCCGACAACACATAGGCGCCGGTCATGATGCGACGCTTCACTTCGGGGCCAAA
Source organism: Pseudomonadota bacterium (assembly GCA_031388915.1). Taxonomy (GTDB): domain Bacteria; phylum Pseudomonadota; class Gammaproteobacteria; order Steroidobacterales; family Steroidobacteraceae; genus CAILZL01. The sequence goes on from JANMSB010000399.1 coordinate 10,226, forward strand.
CCCTTCACCGCGCGAGCGGGTATACAGGTCCATCAAGTCGCGTGGATTCTCGCAGCGATAACCAAACCGCACGCCATCGAAGCGCGACAGATTCGACGAGCATTCAGCCGGCGCCACCACATAGTAAGTGGGCACGGACAGCGGCAGGTTGGGCAGGCTGACTTCCACCAACTGTGCGCCCAATTGTTCGTACACCGCCAATGCATCGCGCACCGGCTTGGCATTCTCGGCGCTCAAGCCGCCGTCGAAAAACTCTTTGGCTAAGCCAATCTTCAGGCCCTTAAGCGATTGGTTAAGCGTGGCGCGGTAATCGGGCACCGGTGTATCAACGCTGGTGGAATCCTTGTCATCGAAGCCGGACATGGATTGCAACAACAACGCGGCATCTTCGGCGCTCAAACACATCACACCGGCCTGATCCAGGCTTGAAGCAAAGGCGATCATGCCGTAGCGCGATACGCGGCCATAGGTCGGCTTGATACCGGTTAACGACGTCAGCGCAGCGGGTTGGCGAATCGACCCACCGGTATCGGTGCCGGTAGCCGCTGGCGCCAAGCGCGCCGCCACGGCAGCCGCCGAACCGCCGGAAGAACCGCCGGGCACCTTGGCCAAGTTCCAGGGATTTTTCACCGCACCGTAGTAACTGGTTTCGTTGGACGAACCCATGGCGAACTCATCCATGTTGGTCTTGCCCAGCATAACGATGCCATCCTGCTTCAAGCGGCTCACCACGCAGGCGTCGTAGGGCGCAACAAAGTTGGACAGCATCTTGGAAGCACAGGTAGTCAGTACACCATCGCTACAGAAAATGTCCTTGTGCGCCAGCGGCAAGCCGGTGAGCGGCCCACCCTTGCCGGCCGTCAACAAGGCATCGGCGGCGGTTGCCTGGTTCAACGCCAGCTCCGGCGTTACGGTGATGAACGCATTCAGCTCGCCGTTGAACTGTTCAATACGCTTCAGGAAGTGGCGAGTCAGCTCAACACTGGAGAAACGCCTAGCCTTAAGCCCCGCGGCCAGTTCGGCGAGAGTTTGGCTGTGCAACTCGCTCATTCGATCACCTTGGGCACCAGGTACAGCCCAGCCTCGACCTTGCCGGCATTACGCTGGAATTTTTCGTGTTCGTCCTGCGCCGTAATCACGTCGGGGCGCAGACGCTGCACTTGTCCGACCAGCGGATGCGCCATGGGCTCGACACTCGCCACATCCACTGCACCGAGTTGTTCGACGAAGTTCAAAATCTTCGACAGGCTATCGGCATACACGGGCGCTTCCGCCTCGGTGATGGCCAAACGCGCCAAGTGCGCAATGGCGGCAACATCGTTACGGGTCAGGCTCATAGTCTTGGGCTCATATGACTTAGGCTCATCGTGCGGGTGCGTGAACTCGGGCATTTACTGCAAAATGCAGCACATTTAGCCGCTGCAAAAAGGGTGAGAATCATACACGCGGCCATCTTGAATGTCGCTTGCAAGCCCTCTCCCTCATCTTGGCAACGTGCTTATCTCGCGTATATCTGTGTTCGTACTCGCGCCTCGACAATGTGGTTTTTGCCGCTGCTTTGCGACAACCACGGCTGGTGGCAAATGCTGTGAAATCAGCATTGAAATAGTGCAGGTGAACTCATAGAGTAGCGCACAATTTTTAACCATAACTCTGCTCCCCGAAATATCCAACATGTTCAAAAATCTCCGGGGTTATTTTTCAAATGACCTCTCCATCGATCTAGGGACGGCGAATACGCTGATTTACGTGCGCGGACGCGGCATCGTGTTGAACGAGCCGTCGGTGGTCGCGATTCGCGAAGAACCCGGCCGTGGCGGCAAGAAAATCGAAGCCGTGGGCGCCGAAGCCAAGAACATGCTGGGCCGTACCCCCGGCCATATCACTGCCATCCGCCCCATGAAGGACGGCGTCATTGCCGACTTCACCATCACCGAAGAAATGCTCAAGCACTTCATCGGCAAGGTACACGGCAATCGCCTGATCCGTCCCAGCCCGCGGGTGCTGGTGTGCGTGCCTTACGGCTCCACCCAGGTGGAACGTCGCGCCATCCAGGAATCGGCTGAAGGCGCCGGCGCCCGCTGGGTGCGCTTGATCGAAGAACCGATGGCGGCTGCGGTAGGCGCTGGGCTGCCGGTCCATGAGGCCCGCGGTTCGATGGTGCTGGACATCGGTGGCGGCACCTCCGAAGTGGCGGTAATTTCCTTGAACGGCATCGTCTATGCGTCGTCGGTGCGCATCGGCGGCGATCGTTTCGACGAAGCGATCATCAACTACGTGCGCCGTAACTACGGCATTCTGATTGGCGATGCCACCGCCGAACGCATCAAGATCGAAATCGGTTCGGCCTATCCCGGCCAGTCGGTGCGCGAAATCTCGGTGAAGGGCCGCAACCTCTCAGAAGGCGTGCCGCGTAGCTTCACCCTGAACTCCAATGAAATCTTGGAAGCCTTGCAAGAACCGCTGGCCGGCATTGTGGGTGCGGTGAAAGTGGCGCTGGAACAAACGCCGCCCGAACTCGGCGCGGATGTGGCCGAACGCGGCATTGTGCTCACCGGCGGCGGCGCGCTGCTGCGCGATGTCGACAAACTACTGATGGAAGAAACCGGCTTGCCAGTGGTAGTGGCCGAAGATCCCCTGACCTGCGTGGCGCGCGGTGGCGGCCGTATGCTGGAACTGATCGACGAACACGGCCCGCAGTTGTTTAACTTGGAATAACGCCTACAACGTATTGTGTAGGGGCGGACACATGGGTCCGCCCCTACAGACCCAACCCATCACTCGGCATTCAAAAACTCCATTGGCAAGTTTCGGCTCCGACACCCGCCCTATCATCGGTCGCGGCCCTTCACTGGTCGCACGATCCCTGTTTCTCATTGCGCTGAGCGTGGCCATCATGGTGGCCGACCAGCGCTATGACTACCTGCGCCAAATACGCAGCACGCTGTCCGCCGGCGTGTATCCACTACAGTGGCTGGTGGATGCGCCGTTCCGCGCCACGCGTTGGATGAACGAAAGCGTCGCCGACCGCGAGCAACTGCGTGCTGAGAACACACAACTGAGCACGCAACTACGCAATGCGCAAGTGGATCTGCAAAAACTGGCGGCACTCATTGAAGAAAACCGCCGTCTGCGTGAATTGGGCGACGCCGCCGATGAGGTCGCCAAAAAACGTTTGGTGGCGCAGATCATGCGCGTCGACCTGGACCCGCTGCGGCATCGCATGTTGCTCAACAAAGGCCAGGCAGATGGCGTCTTCAAAGGCCAGCCGATTCTGGATGCGCATGGCGTGTTCGGCCAGGTCACCCAGGTGGGGCGCTATACCTCGGAAGCGATTCTGATTTCCGATCCCGAACACGCCATCCCGGTACGCGTCAATCGTAGCGGTCTGCGCACCATCGCCGAAGGCACCGGCAACTTGAACAAACTCAACCTGCCGTTCTTGACCGGTGAAGCCGATATCAAAGTCGGCGATCTATTAATCGCCTCGGGTTTGGGCGGTGTGTTCCCTGCCGGGTATCCGGTCGGCACCATTACCCGCGTGGAACGCGATCCGGCGCAAACCTTCGCCAAGGTGGAAGCCAAGCCCATGGCCAAGCTAGACAGCGACTATGAAGTGGTGTTGATTTGGTACCAGCCACCGGCCATCGAACCGGCCATCACGCCAGCAGTCACGCCGAGCGTCGCACCCGCCACACCGGAACAACTGGAAGCGGCCCGTAAACCCAAACCCAAACCCGCGCCCCAGCCCACCGACAGCGCGCAATCCAGCTCGGCTACCTCACAACCATGATGCAGCTTCGGTATCTCACTAGCCACCCAGCCAGCCACCCCAGGCGCTCGTCATGAGCGGCCGCATCGGTTTTTTTCGAGTGTTCTTTACCTCGGCCATTGCGCTGCTGCTAACCATCGTGCCGTTGCCGCAACTGCTTAACTTCGGCCGTCCGGATTGGCTGCTGCTGTTGGTGATCTATTGGTCGTTGAATGCGCCCATGCTGGCCGGCTTAACGTATGCCTGGTGTTGCGGACTGATCATTGATGCCTTGATCGGCCCCTTGTTCGGCCAACATGCGCTGGCGTACGTGATCGTGGCCACCACCGCCCAACACTTCCAACTGCGGATCCGCGTGTTTCCGGTGCTGCACCAGTCCGCTGCGGTATTCCTGATGGTGGCGTTGTATCACTTCCTGTTGTTCTGGATCGACGGCATCGTCGGCACCGCCATTGCCTCGTGGATTCGCTGGCTGCCGGCGCTGATCGGCGCGCTGCTATGGCCGGTGCTGGTAGCCGTGCTCGACACCAGCAATCGTCGCATCCGCTAAGCATCTTTTACGCACCTAGCACATGCTGCGCCGCTCTCGCATCAAAGATCACCACGCCGAGCAACGCATGTTCACGCAACGTGCGTTCGTTGCCACTGCGGTGATCGCAGTCGGCATTTTTGCGTTGATCGCGCGGCTGATCTGGCTGCAAATCGTGCGCTACGAGTACTTTGCCGAACAGGCACAAGGCAATCGTGTGCGTATCGAGCCTTTGCCGCCGAACCGCGGCATGATCTTCGATCGCGCCGGCGTGGCCCTGGCATTGAATTCGCCGTCGTACCAACTGGAACTGACGCGCGAACAGGTGCCAGACCTGGAAGCCACGCTGCACGACTTGGCGGCATTGAATCTGCTGGATCGCGACAACATCAAAACCTTGCAGCGCGACATTCAACGTCGGCGTAGTTTCGAAGCGGTGCCGGTGAAGCTATCGCTCAACGAAGAAGAACTGGCGCGTTTTGCGGTGCGCCAACAGGATTTTCCGGGTGTGGAAATTCGTCCGCGTCTATCGCGCAACTATCCTTTGAGCAGCAGTGGTGTGCATGCGCTGGGCTATGTCGGCATCATCAGCGAAGCCGATCAAAAAGTGCTGGACGGCGACGAATACGCCGGCACCACGCTGGTGGGCAAAGCCGGCGTGGAAAAAAGATACGAGCTGGAATTACACGGCAAAGCCGGTTATCAACAGTTGGTGGTTAACGCCCAGGGCCGACGCGTCGAACAATTGGGCGCGCGCAAAGTCGAGTTGCAACGCAAAGAACCGGTGGCGGGCAACGACTTATATCTCACCATCGACGAACGCTTGCAGCACATTGCTGAGGAAATGCTGGGCAAAGAACGTGGCGCAGTCGTGGCCATTGATCCCAACAATGGCGATGTGCTGGCGCTAGTGAGCACGCCGGGTTTCGATCCGAATTTATTTGGCCGCGGCTTGTCAGGCGCTCAGGCGCAGTATCTCTATGACAACCCGGAACGCCCCATGTACAACCGCGCGCTGCAGGGTGTGTACCCTGCCGGCTCCACCATCAAGCCATTCATGGCCATGACCGGTTTGTACTACAACGTCGTTGCGCCGACCGACACCAAATTCTGTCCGGGTTATTTCCGGCTGCCCGGCGTGAATCGCCCATGGCGGGACCACAAGCCGAGCGGTCACGGCACGGTAGACATGGTCAAAGGCATCAAGACTTCATGCGACATTTACTTCTATAGCCTGGCGAACACACTGGGCATCGATCGCATCCACGATTACCTGGCCACGCTGGGCTTCGGCGCCACCACCGGCATCGATATCGACGGTGAAAAGAAGGCCACGCTGCCTTCCACTGCGTGGCGCCGACAGGCATTCAAGAACCGCGATATGCAGACTTGGTATCCGGGCGACACCATTAACGTCGGCATCGGCCAGGGTTATCTAACCGTCACGCCCATACAACTGGCGCATGCCACTGCCGCTGTGGCGACGCGCGGCAAGCGTTTTCAACCGCGCTTGGTGCGTGCGGTGCGCAATGCCGTCACCGGCGAGACGCGCGAACTGGCGCCCATACCGCTGGAAGACGCCAAGAGTGGCGACCCCACCAATTGGGAGGTAGTGACCAAGGGCATGGAGGAAGTGGTCAAGCCCGGCGGCACTGCGGTGGTGGCGTTTTCCGGCGTGCCCTACACCGTGGCCGGCAAAACCGGTACGGCGCAAGCGTTCAGCTTGGCGCGCGGCCAGAAATACAACGCGGCGCAATTGGCCAAAAACAAGTTGGATCACGCGCTGTTCATTGCGTACGCGCCGGTCGAACAACCCAAGATAGCCATCGCCGTCATCGTCGAGAACGGCGAGCATGGTGGCTCAACCGCCGCGCCGATTGCGCGCCGGTTGTTTGACTTCATGCTGTTGTCGCCGGAACAACTCGCCGAGCAAGAAGCCAAACGCGCGGCCCGATTGGCAAAGCAACAAGCGGCCGCTGCGGCAAGCGACGGCGAGTAGTACATGGATATAGATACCAGCCGTGCACAACGAACGCTAACGTGGACCGGCCGCGTATTGTCGGCGTTACAACTCGATGGTCCCTTGCTCACCGGCATCGGTCTGTTGGCTGTCGTCAGTATGGTGGTGTTGTATAGCTCCTCGGGCTCAAGTTGGGCAGTGGTGGGCAGCCAGGCAGTGAAATTCACGCTGGCGCTGGTGGTGATGTTGGTTATTGCACAGTTGCCGCCGCGTCTGCTGCGCATGAGCGCGCCGTGGTTGTATGGCGCTGGTTTGTTACTGCTGCTGGCAGTGATGGTAAAGGGCGATATTGCGCTGGGCGCGCAACGCTGGCTGGATCTGGGCTTCATCCGCTTTCAGCCTTCCGAGATCATGAAAATCGCGGTGCCGCTGTTCTGTGCTTGGTATGTGCATGACCGGCCGCTGCCGCCATCGTTCTTAACCATTACGGTGTTGACGCTGGCGATTGTCATTCCGGTGGGGTTGATTGCCGAACAGCCCGACTTGGGCACCGCGCTATTGGTAGGCGCGGCCGGCGCCATGGCGCTGCTGCTGTGCGGTTTGCAAAAACGCTACATCCTCGGTGTGGTCGGTGCGTTGATTCCCACCATCTGGGTGGCCTGGCAATACCTGTTGCACGATTACCAGAAGCAGCGCGTACTGACCTTTCTCGATCCACAGACCGATCCGCTAGGCTCGGGCTATCACATCATTCAATCGCAGATCGCCCTTGGCTCCGGTGGCATCTTCGGCAAAGGCTATCTCAACGGCAGTCAAGCGCAGTTGGAGTATTTACCGGAACGCTCCACCGATTTTATTTTTGCGGTGATCGGCGAAGAATGGGGCTTGATCGGACTAAGCACGGTATTGCTGCTGTATCTGTTTGTCATCAGCCGCTGCCTGTACATCGCCAGTACTGCGCAGGACACGTTTGCACGCATCATCGCCGGCAGCTTGGGCCTGACCTTTGCCGTCTACGTGTTCGTCAACACCGGCATGGTGACCGGCTTATTGCCGGTGGTGGGCGTGCCGTTGCCGCTGATCAGTTTCGGCGGCACGTCCATGGTGACGTTGATGGCCGGCTTCGGCATCATGATGGCAGTGAACGCCAAGCGCCGCCTGGTGGGACGCTGAATAATTGTTTTTGGATCAGGAAAGGTTCAATGCCAACACAGAGTTTGATTCGCACGCTGACGCTACTGCTGGGTGCACTGACAACAACCAGCGCATTCGCCATCGACCTCGACCGTGTCGAGGTGCGCAGCTTTATCGACAAGATGGTAACTGAGCATCAGTTCGAGCGCGCACAGGTCGAAGCTACACTGCGTGCCGCCGACACCAAACCCGCCATTCTCGATGCCATCAGCAAGCCCGCAGAAAAAACCATTCCCTGGTTCGAGTATCGCGCGCGGTTTATGGACGATAAGCGCATCAATAAGGGCGGACAGTTTTATAAAGAGCATCGCAACCTGCTGGACATGCTTGCCAGTCAGGGCGCACCGACTTCGGTGATCCTGGGTATTTTGGGCGTGGAGACTCAGTACGGCGGCATCACCGGCCGCTATCGCGTACTGGATGCGTTGAGCACGCTGGGCTTTGACTACCCACCTCGCAAAGATTTTTTCCTGTACGAGCTCGAACAGTATCTGCTGATGTGCCGCGAGCAAAAACTCGACGCGAAAACGCTGCTGGGCTCATACGCCGGCGCCATGGGGTCACCGCAATTCATGCCGCATAGCGTGCGCCTGTTTGCAGTGGACTATAACGCCGACGGCAAAGTGGATCTGTGGAACAACTGGGACGATGTGTTGGCCAGCGTCGCCAGCTACTTGCAACAACACGGCTGGCGTGCCGGCGAACCGATCGTGGCCGATGCCACACTCAGCAGTTCCGACACCAGCGAGTTCAGCATCGGCGATGTTGTGCTTAACGAGACCGTGGGTAGCTTGAAACAAAAAGGCGTGCAGTTCAGTACGACGTTGCCGAGTGACGCACCGGCGGTACTGATCGCCTTGCGGGGGCAGGATGGGCCGATCTATCGCGTCGGCTTTAATAACTTCTACGTCATTACACGCTATAACCGCAGTCCGCTGTACGCTAATGCGGTGTACGACTTAGGCCAGGTGATTCTTGCCAATGCAAAACCTTAATCACTCTATGCAGGCATCACGTAGTTGGCTGTCGTGGCGCAGCATCGCACTACTCGGCGTGGCATTCATTGCAGCCTGTGTAGCGCCTGCTCCCCAGCCCACCATCCCCGCACCACCCAGCAAACCGCCGACCACACCAGCGCCAGACATTCACAACATTCCTGATGCGGTGCCGCGTGTCGAGCCGCTGTCCAAGCGCGGCAATCCCGCCTTCTATGAAGTGAAGGGGCAACGCTACTTCGTCAAGCAAACTGCCGCAGGCTATGTCGAGCGTGGCGTCGCATCCTGGTACGGCCCAGGCTTTCACAAGGAGCTCACCTCGAATGGCGAGCCGTATGACATGTACGGCATGACCGCCGCGCACACCACCCTGCCCTTGCCCAGCTATGTCCAAGTCACCAATTTAAACAATGGCAAAAGCGTCGTGCTACGTGTCAATGATCGCGGCCCGTTCAAAGCAGGCCGCATCATCGATCTGTCGTATACCGCCGCCGCCAAACTGGACGTGTTGCGCGCCGGCACCGCCTTGGTAGAAGTCCGCGCTATCACACCAGGTCAGGCTGGCGCGCCCAACACCGGTGTGCAGCGTCTCTTTGTACAGGCAGGGGCGTTTGGCAATGCGAGCAATGCGGAAAAGCTGGCCACGCAACTACGCAACAACGGCCATACTCAGGCCTCTGTACGCACCGACAGGGTGGATGGCCGCAGTGTGTATCGTGTGCGCATCGGCCCTGTAGCGGATGTCGCCGGGTTTGATCGCATCGTTACCGAACTCAAACAACTCGGCATCGGCGATGCGCGACTGGCGCTGGATTAACACCGGCGCTCATGCCGAGTAAACTCTTTGTCTATTTTTGCGGAGCGGTTCGATGACGAGATTGAATTTGGTTGGCGTATTGATCGGCGCGATGTTGGCGCTGACGGCCTGCAAGAAATCGGAAGACCCCACTACGGCGTCGAGTAGCAGCAGTTCCAGCAACACTGGCTCGCCGCTGGAGTCGTTCAACAAATCAGCCAGCACCACGCCCGGCGTGGTCGCGCCGGCACTCGCCCCAGGGATGCCGGTACCGCCTGCGCCTAAACTGGAAATGCGCGGCTACTACTTGATGGATTTCGCCAGCGGCCAAGTGCTGGCCGAAAGCAACAGTAACGAACGCATGGAGCCGGCCAGCCTCACTAAACTGATGACGGCCTACATTGCTTTCGATGCGTTGCGTATCGGCAAGCTGAAACTCTCCGATCTGGTGACCGTCAGCGAACACGCCTGGCGCACTGGCGGTGCGGGCACCGATGGCTCCACCAGTTTCATTCCTTTGAATTCGCAAGTGCCGGTGGAAACTCTGTTGCTGGGTATGATCGTGCAATCGGGCAACGACGCCAGCATTGCATTGGCCGAACATATCGCCGGCAACGAAGACACCTTCGCGCAATTGATGCGTCAATACGCCGAGCGCTTAGGGATGACCGGCAGCAGCTTCGGCAACTCCACCGGCCTGCCCTCACCGCTGGACTACACCACACCGCGTGATATGGCGTTGCTGGCGCAGGCGTTGATTCGCGACTTTCCGCAGTACTATCACTACTTCGCCGTGAAGGAATACACCTTCAACAACACCACCCAACACAATCGCAACGGCTTGTTGCTGCGCGACCCCACTGTCGATGGTTTAAAAACCGGTCATACCGAAGGCGCGGGATATTGTCTGGTCACTTCGGCCAAGCGCAACGACATGCGCTTGGTCACGGTGGTGATGGGCACGCCTTCCATCAAGGCACGCGAAGAAGGCACTTCGGCGCTGCTCAACTATGGCTTTAGTTTTTACGAAACCAAGCGCATGTATGCGGCAGGCCAAGTGTTGCAATCGGCCAAGGTGCGTAAGGGTATGGCCGACGAAGTGTCGGTGGGACCTAATGCCGATGTACAACTCACCTTGCAGCGCGGTCGCGACAAGGCCATGCAAGCCAGTGTTGAGCTTCCCTCCGTGTTGGTTGCGCCGCTGAAAAAAGATACTGCCATCGGCACGCTGAAATTGAGTTTGGATGGCAAGGAGCTAGGCAGCTATCCCCTCTATCCGCTGGCCGATGTTGAGGAAGCCGGCTTGTTCGGCCGCATGATCGATAGCGTCAAACTGTGGTTCGAGTGAGTGCCACTAGTGTAACTACGAGAGCAAGGTCATGAGTGAAGACACCCTGATGACCTTCCCCCATGACTATCCGTTGAAAGTCATGGGGCGCAATACCGACGACTTTCGCAGCGTAGTGTTGGGCATCGTTCAGAAGCACATGGGCCCTGTCGATGCGAGCAAGATTGAAGAACGACCCAGTCGCGATGGAACCTACCTGGGACTCACATGTAATGTGGTAGCCACCAGCAAAGCTCAGCTCGATGCGCTGTATATGGAACTGACTTCTTGTGAGCGCGTGTTAGTAGCGCTGTAGGGGCGGGTTTCAAACCCGCCTTGCCTTGGTGATTTAAGAGGGCGGTTTAAGGGTGGCGGGTTTGAAACCCGCCACTACAACGACACGCCCGCCCATTCAATCGGCCCAGGCAATTTCAAGGCGCTGAGCAAGTGCGGCGCGAAACTCTCTATCACTTGTTTGACTGTGCGCACCACACCCAGGCTCGCTAAGTCCACGACTTCCAAACCTTGATAGCCACAGGGATTGATACGCTGAAACGGCGCAAGATCCATCGCCACGTTAAAAGCGAGGCCATGGTAA
>JANMSB010000431.1:0-2644 GCA_031388915.1 Pseudomonadota bacterium
GCGGCAAATTGATCATCAACTACCACACGCTGGATGAATTGGACGGGATTTTGGCTCACCTGCAATAGGCGGTCGCAGGTCTTAGAGACTGTTCACGATCTCGATCAAGGGAGGCAGTGCAAGGCAAAACGGCAAGAAAAAACGCAGCGTACACGTAGTACGTGAGTATTTTTCTTGCCGTTTTAACGCCGCAATGCACCCTTCAGCGAGATCGTGAGCAGGCTCTTAATGCATTCGACTAAGAAAATGCCCAGGCCATAATCAGTTCGCTGCCAATAAACTTTGAACTTTCTCCGAACTCCGGTTGATGCACTGCAAATCGCCCCCTATAATTCGCCGCCTTCGATTGGGGCCAGCCCCGATTAACGAAATGTAAGTAGGGCAGACCGGCGACAAGTCGACAGGCGAGCGCGATGTTTAGTTCAGTAGCTCGGCAAGCCTTACGCGTTCTTGGCTGGCAATTGACTGGGTTGATTTTGTTGACTGCCTGCGCGGGTGGTTGGTATGGCGTGCGCGTTGGCGGTTCATTGCTGGTGGGTGGCGGCATCGGCTTGGTGGCGACCAGTTATCTGGTGTTTGTGCTGATCAAGCATGATTTGCGACCGGCCAGACCGGCAACTGTGCTGAGTTTGTTTGGCAATTGGTTTGTTAAGACGGCAATGGTGTTGGGTATGTTGGCCCTCGCGTTGCGATCCGACGCACTGGTGCCGCCCGCGGTGCTGGCTGGTTTGTTCGGTAGTTTGCTGTGTTACTGGCTGGCAATGATGACCGGCGCCAGACGATGATGACCAGAAGATTGATGAATAGACGAGACGAATCCAAGACGGGAATGAGATAAGACGAATGACTGAGGTAGAGACAGTGGCAAATGAAGGCGGCGAAGCTCCTGTGAGCATGTCCGAATACATTTCGCATCATTTGACCCACTTGTCTAACAAGGAAGCTGGCGGTCTATTCGATTTCTCGGTGCTGCACCTCGATACGCTGTTCTTTTCGCTGTTGTGCGCATTGATCGTGATTATTCCGTTGCGCATCGCGGCGTCCCGCGCGACTGCTGGCGTGCCGGGCAAGTTCCAGTTGGCCGTCGAGATACTCCTGGAATGGGTGAACGATCAGGCCAAATCCCTGGTGCATGGCAAACTGGATTACATCGCGCCGCTGGCGCTGACAGTGTTCGTCTGGGTGGCGGTAATGAACGCTATCGACTTACTCCCAGTGGATTGGCTGCCGTGGGTGGGCGAACACGTTTTCCACGTTCATCATCTGCGTCCCCTGGTTACCGCCGACATCAACGGCACCATGGGCATGTCCGTGGGTGTGTTGTTACTGGTGTTCTACTACAACATCAAGATCAAGGGCGTGGGTGGTTATATCCATCAATTGCTATGCGCGCCATTCGGCATGGTCAAAATTTCTTTCAACCCACTGACCTGGATCGGCGGGCTGTTGTTGGCCGTGGTCAACGTGGCGATGAATATCGTTGAATACATCTCCAATACGCTGTCGCATGGCATGCGACTGTACGGCAACATGTACGCTGGCGAGCTGATCTTCTTTTTGATTGCAGGTCTGGGCGGCAGCGCGACGCTGCTGGGTGTTGGCTTGCACTTATTCACCGGCACGATTTGGGCGATTTTTCACATCCTAATCGTACTGCTGCAGGCCTTTATTTTCATGATGCTGACCCTGGTTTATCTCGGTCAGGCTCACGATAAACATTAGTTTCCGGCTGATTTCGCTAAAGATTTTTTGTATCACGTTTGGTTTTTTTTCAACACTTGGTTCTAACGGAGAACTCACATGACGAATGTCGCGTTTGTCGCACTCGCCTGCGGTCTGATTATCGGTCTTGGCGCATTGGGCGCTTGTATTGGCATCGGCGTGATGGCTGGCAAATATATCGAAGCTTCTGCTCGCCAACCTGAATTGATGAACGTGCTGCAAACCAAAGTGTTCTTGTTGCTGGGTCTGATCGACGCCGCCTTCATTATCGGTACCGGTATTGCCTTGTGGTTCGCCACTGCCAGTCCGTTCCCGGTCTAAGTTTGCCGATCACGCCTGTCACAGGGCGTGGGCCGGTTGTCCGGTTTGTTCGCTTAAAGTTGTGCCGCACGGCGCTGCCTAAAGTAGGTCTCAGGATCCTATGAATCTTACTGCAACACTCTTTATCCAATCGCTGGTCTTCTTGATCCTCGGTTGGATCACGATGAAGTTCATCTGGCCCCCGCTGATTGCGGCGATTGAAGATCGTCAACGCAAGATTGCCGATGGTCTGGCTGCTGCTGACAAAGGCGAAAAGAGTCTGGCGGACGCGCAAGCGTCGGCGGCCGACATCGTCAAGGAAGCGCGAGCTCAGGCCAGCAAGATTGCCGATCAGGCGCATCGCCGCGCCAACGAAATGATTGACGAAGCTAAAAGCGCCGCCATTGCCGAAGGGCAGCGGTTGGTGGGTGACGCGCGTCAGGAAGTGGCCATCGAGAAAAGCCGGGTGCGCGATCAATTGCGCGGCGAAGTGGGCACGTTGGCTGTCGCCGGTGCTGCGCAGGTGCTGGGTCGCGAGATCGACGCGCGCGCACATGCTGATCTGATTGAGCAGCTCGCCAAAGAAATCGAGCGGGGCTAAGGAGTACAGCATGGCCGAAAA
>JANMSB010000457.1:0-2591 GCA_031388915.1 Pseudomonadota bacterium
GCCAAGAGTTTGTCGGTAAACATTTCCGGCCTGAATTCCTGAACTGACTTCAGGGTCATTGCCCTGGCCATTTCAACGTTCGCCCCGGCCGAAAAGCCCGGAATATATTTGTCGAGCACCGCTTTTGCGGCGGGGTCGTCCAGCAACGTTCCAATGTCAGTTGCTGCGGTGGTGTAGGCAGCCGCCGGTGCGGAGCTGGACGCGGCTTGTGCGAATGCCGAGGTGGAAGCAAGTGACGCGGCAAGTGTGGCTGCAATGATAAAAGCACGCATGGTGATGATCCCCGTAAAAGTTATAAACCGAATCTTGAGCTTACCGCGATTGTTCTACGGCCACCACCTGGGCGCAGTCCTGCACACCGGCATGGACGAAAAGTATTGCAAAGTATTGCAAACGAAGCGGTGCAATGCCGGTTTCGATCAGCCCTCGCGCTCGACGTTGTATCGGGATAGATAGCGCTCGAACATGGGCGTGAGTTTTGTCACGCTCAAGCCGTACTGCGCCAGCTTGTATTCGTGCCGGCCGAATTTGTCCTGCGGATTGTCGGCAAGCCAGTCGCGCATGCCGCCTTCTGCTGCCAACGTAAATTCGTCGCCAAGCGATTTATAGAGCTTGCGCATCGTCGGCAGGGGATCGCGGATCAAGTCGGCATAGTGCACATCGATGATCCGGTCTTCGCCGAGTTTGTCGCGTGCATCCATGATGCGGTTGGCGTGTTCAGCTGCCTGCCAGGAACAGTTCTCGCCCAGCCATTCCATATCCACCGTGTCCGAATAGCCGCGGTGCGCAAGCGACAGCAGACTGCAGAACGAACCGGTGGCGGTGAAGGGATCGCGATGCGTCCAGATCAGCCGCGCATCGGGATAAATTTTGAGCAGGGTCGGAATCCACAGTGCGTGCGAGGGCTGCTTTAAGTTCCAAACACCCGGCGCATCCGCTTGCAGCAGTTGCAGAAAGCGCTCGTGATACTGGTACGTCGAGGTCAGATCAGTCTTGAACAACCAGTCGCGATAGTTGGGCAGCTTACCGCGCGATTCCCACATCAACGCCTTGAAATCGTGTGCAGTGAAGAATATGCATTCATTGGGGTAAATCGCCGAGCTGCGGTAGTACTTGCCGGCTTCTGGACGTGCCGCCAGCATCTTGCGCTCCATCTCCAGGCGCGCCAATGCGCGTGGGTCGTTGTACAAGGTTGCCGTGGTGGGTGGCGGTACCGGATCGTCGATTTCCCAGGTGAGTGGCGAGCGACGTGCCGGATCGGCCGCCAGCAGGTTACTGAGTAAGGTAGTGCCGGTGCGCGGCACGCCGAACACGAACACCGGTCGTTCGATGGGGCGCTTGAGCAATTCAGGATGCTGCTCGAGATATGCCGTGACCTTCAGTCGGGTGGCTAGCGCCCTGACGACGCCGTCGCGGATTCTTTGTAGTGCGCCTTCAGAGCGTTCGGTGCGATTGATGTCGGACAAGAACAGGTCGAGTCCTTCGCGAAACGTCTCGGCATCGAAACGCTCCAGCCCGGCCGAACGCCGTGCCTCGGCAATCAGTTCATCAGCAACCAAGTTCTGCAACATGTGTCCCCCGTAAACGCACCCGGTTGTGTGCGCATTTGTCGAGGCATCTTGGGGTGGCCGGCCACGGCTGGGCAATGCAAATCAACTTCCAGCGCAGGCCACAATGCGTCGTTCGGGACGTTGCGCGGCAGGCCCCGTCGTTTAGTGCGACCCACGCTGCCGGTATTGGCGTGGCGTCTCACCGGTCGCTCGACGGAAAGCGAAGCAGAAACTGGAGGGTGAGGCGAAGCCCAGGGAATAGGCAATCGCTTTGACGCTTTGATCTGTGGTCAATAGCTGCTTGGCGTTATCGAGCCGACTGAATGCCACATGATCGCCGATCGAACAGCCACGGCTGGCGCGGAAGCCGCGTGTCAACTGCCGCACGGAAAGGTTGCAGAGCGCGGCCAGTTCAGACAGCGTTGGCGCTTCGCGCACTTCGCGCAACCGCTCGTCGATAAGCCGCAATCGCCAGGGCGCAAGACCCCCGCTCGTGGCGTCATCGGTAATCGTGGCGCAGTAGCGGCCCAGTTCGATCGCCAACTGCGCCGCGACCAGCTCAACCAGTATCTCGCTGGCAAAGCCGGGATTACGCAGCTCCTCCGCCATCCGCAGCAGCAGGCCACGAATATTCGCGTCGGGGATATTCAGGCTCGCTTCCAAGCGCCGGTTGGTCCATAGCAGATCACCATCGAACCATTGACGCATAGCTTCCGGGCGCAGATGACAGACGACCGAGGTCTGCGGAGAACCGCCATCACTTTTGGCCTGCATGGTTTCGTTTGGGGGTAACACGAACAGATTGCCGATCCGTTCAAAGCGGTGTGGGCCCCAATGGTCGCGGTAGCAGGCACGCGCGTTACGTGGCCGGGGCGTTAGGCACAGGTCCAGCCAGTACTCGCCCTCTTTGCGAACGGTGTTGTCGACCGGTCCAGGCAGGTGGAAGCGCGCGAGTTGCGCCGTCGCACTCGGCACGCGAATTTCCGCATCGATCGTCATCAACACATCGGCGCCCATGTTGTCACCCCCATCTTAAGGGCA
>JANMSB010000224.1:0-2829 GCA_031388915.1 Pseudomonadota bacterium
AAGTACGGCGACCTGACCCGCGGCCCGCGCATCGTCACGCCCGCAGTGAAGCGCGAGATGAAGAAGGTGCTGAAGGAAGTGCAGAACGGCAAGTTCGCGCGTCAGTGGATTGCCGAGAACAATCGCGGCCAGAAAAAGTACAAGGCTCTGATGAAGAAGGATCTGGCGCATCCGATTGAAAAGGTAGGTTCCAAGCTGCGTGCTCGCATGCCTTGGTTGGAGGCGTAAGATCTTTGATGCATCATTAATCCCGTAGGGGCAGACCCGTGTGTCTGCCCACACCGGTGACGATTGCAACAAGGGCGCACACATCGGTGCGCCCCTACAGCCAGATGGGATGATCCAGTTTCACCAACGCAAAATATTATGACCACCCCCGATCCAAACCGCGTTCTGATCTTCGACACCACGCTGCGTGATGGCGAGCAATCGCCTGGATGCAGCATGACGCAGCCGGAAAAGCTGCGGGTTGCCAGAGCGCTGGCCGAATTGGGGGTGGACATTATCGAAGCCGGTTTCCCGGCCGCCTCGCGGGGCGACTGGGAATCCGTGCAAGCCATTGCCCGCGAAACGCATGGTCCGACCATCGCAGGGCTGGCGCGTTGCCACCATGACGACATCAATAAAGCCTGGAGCGCGCTGAAAAGCGCCACCAAACCTCGCATCCATGTATTCCTGGCCACCAGCGCCATCCATCGCCAGTACAAACTCAACATGGCGAAGGACGAAATCATCAAGACCGCCGTTGAAGGCGTGAAGATGGCCCGCGATCTGTGCGACGACATCGAGTTCTCGCCGGAGGACGCGTCGCGTACCGAACTGGAGTTTCTGGCCGAAGTGGTGGCTGCCGCGATTGCCGCCGGCGCCACCACGATTAATGTGCCGGACACCGTGGGCTACACGGTGCCGGAAGAATTTTATGAGGTATTCAAGTACCTCAAGACACACGTGCCGAATATCGACAAAGCCATTTTGTCCGTGCACTGCCACAACGATCTAGGCATGGCCGTCGCCAATAGCCTGGCTGCGGTGCGCGCCGGTGCGCGTCAGATCGAATGCACCATCAACGGCATCGGC
This sequence comes from Pseudomonadota bacterium, assembly GCA_031388915.1. Lineage (GTDB taxonomy): Bacteria > Pseudomonadota > Gammaproteobacteria > Steroidobacterales > Steroidobacteraceae > CAILZL01. Next base: position 1,078 of record JANMSB010000224.1, read on the forward strand.
GAACGCGCCGGCAACTGCTCGCTGGAAGAAGTGGCGATGGCGATAAAGACTCGCGAAAACCAATTCAAAGTGCACACCGGCATCAACACCACCAAACTGTATCCCACCAGCCGTTTGGTCTCGTCAATCACCGGCATGGCGATTCCGCGCAATAAAGCGATTGTCGGTGAGAATGCTTTTGCACATGAATCCGGTATTCACCAACACGGTATGCTGCGCCATAGTTCCACTTACGAAATCATGCGGCCGCAGGATGTGGGCCTGTCGCGTACCAATCTGGTGCTAGGCAAGCACAGTGGCCGTCATGCCTTCCGCGAGCGCGTGAAGGAACTGGGCTTTGAACCGACGGATGAAGAAATCAACCAGCTGTTTGAGAAATTCAAGGCACTGGCCGATAAGAAAAAAGAATTGTTCGATGGCGATATCGAAGCCCTGGTGATGCAGTCCGAAACCGATGCACCCGGCCCATGGCAACTGGTGGAAGTGCAGGTGAGCACCGCTCCCGGTCAGGCCAAGGCCGACATCAAGCTCAAGCACGCCGATGGCCGCGATGTGTCCCAGTCGGTGACTGCTGCCGGGCCGGTGGATGCCATCATCAAAGCCATCGAGCAAGCGACGCAGGTGCAGGCTGCGTTGTGCAAGTTTGAAGTGCGCAGCGTATCCCTGGGTGAAGATGCCCAAGGCGAGGCGCTGATCACCGTAGATCACGACGGTCGCAGTTATCGTGGCGTTGGCCTTAGCACCAACATCATCGAAGCGGCGGCGCTAGCGTTCTTGGAAGTAGTCAATCGCATCGAAACCACACGCAGCAGTGCCGAACGTCGCAGTGTGGATCGCACCGGCATTACGAAAGCCGATGTCACGGTCATCTAAAACTAATTTTCGCAGTTATTGATCTAGCTCAAGTACAGGATTCGAGCCCATGCCTATCACACAAGCAAAGTACATTTGGAAAAACGGCAAGTTGGTGTCTTGGGAAAGCGCCACGACTCACGTGCTGGCGCATGCGCTGCACTACGGCTCCACGGTATTTGAAGGTGTACGCGCTTATGCCACGCCCAAAGGCCCCATCATTTTCCGGTTGAAAGAACACACCCGCCGTCTGTTCGATTCTGCGCGCATCTATCGCATGGACATCCCCTACTCCTTCGAAGACATCAACAATGCCTGCAAGGAAATTGTGGTTGCCAATGGCTTGAACAAAGGCGCGTACCTGCGTCCGTTCGCTTTCCGTGGCTATGGTGAAATCGGCGTGGCGCCGAAAAATCCGCCACCCATTGAAACCGTGGTCGCCGGCTTTGAGTGGGGCGCATATCTCGGTGCCGAAGGCATGGAAAAGGGTATTGATGTATGCGTGTCGTCTTGGCAGCGTCTGGCGCCAAACACCATTCCGTCACTGGGCAAAGCGGCAGGCAATTATTTATCCAGCCAATTGATCAGCATGGAAGCCAAGCGTATGGGCTTTGCCGAGGGCATTGGCTTGTCCACCGACGGCACCGTCAGCGAAGGCGCTGGCGAAAATCTGTTTGTAGTGCGCGATGGCATCATTCACACACCGGGCCTGGGCAACTCCATTCTGCAGGGCATTACGCGCGATACCGTCATTCAATTGGCCAAGGCGCATGGCTTTGAAGTACGCGAGCAGCCGATTCCACGCGAGTTCCTGTACATCGCCGACGAAATGTTTTTCACCGGCACGGCCGCCGAAGTCACGCCAGTGCGCTCGGTGGATCACATTCAAGTCGGCGCAGG
>JANMSB010000467.1:0-5656 GCA_031388915.1 Pseudomonadota bacterium
GCTCACTTCGCCACCCACCGGTTGCCAGGCGCTTTGCAGTGCTGACAGTGGCCAAAATACCAACTGCATATCGTTGAGCAACTGGCGTGACTGCAAGGCCTGCGGAACTTGCGGCGCGCGCTCTTCAACAAGATCACGACCATCGTATTGCAGGGTGAAGGCGCGCAACCCCATTGCGGTCAAACCAATCACTCGTAGCTGCTGCGCATCCACCGTCACCACACTGCGCAAACTGAAACTGGCATCGCCATAGTCACCTCGTAGTACCTGGGTGGCTTGTCGGGACTGCGACAAACTGGCAGGCGACAATAAAGGCCAAGTGGATTGATTTCCTGACGGCTGGTTATGCTGCGTGGCTGTACAGCCACCCAGAACACTGAGTATCAGCAGCATCAAACCAACTTGCGTATAAGACGCTTCGACTCCACTCAGCGACCGGAATGCTTTTCTCCGGTCGCTGAGCGGAGTCGAAGCGTCCGATGCTGCCGCAGACACGCTCGTAAGCCGATTTGATGGCGTTGACCTCACTAAGCCGCCTGTTTGCGACACATCTGCGCCAGCGCATGCAAACGCCGCGATGACTGTGGCCCGTTATAGGGATTGGCCGGGTCCCACACATAGCCGGCCAGCACCGAGCAAATCATCTTGTGAATCTTCGGGTCTTTATTCGGCGCAAAAATCACGTCTTGCAGCGACAGGTCGTACCAACCGCTCACAAAAGTACGGAAGGTTTCCACGCCGAACATTAAGGCTTCTGCAAACTCAGCTTGCCAATTCACCGATTCGCCACGGAACTGACGATCGAGCAAGCGCGCCGCCATGCTGGCCGACTTGATGGCGATGGTGACACCCGAAGAAAACACCGGATCAAGAAACTCTGCGGCGTTGCCCAACAGCGCAAAGCCCGGGCCGTGCAAGCTCTTCACATTGGCCGAGTAGCCAACAATTTCGCCCACCGGCCGCACCGCATGCGCATTCGACACCAACTGCTGCAACTTAGGCTCATCGGCAATCATGGCCCATAGACGCTCTTCATTGGTGCCCTGGTATTTCGCATGCTGTTCCTGCGAAGCCACAATCCCCATGGAGCTATTGCCGTTGGAGAACGGAATCAACCACGACCAGATGTCGCGCTGCGTGGGATTGATGCCGATGCGAATCTTCTGTCGATCAAACGCGCCTGACACGATGTTGTCCTTGATGTGGCAGAACAACGCGGCGCGCGTTGGGAACGCCGAGGGCTTTTCCAAATCCAGTAAACGCGGCAGGGTGCGGCCGAAGCCGCTGCCATCCAACACGAAGCGCGGTTTGTGCACTTCCACGTTGCCCTGCGCATCCTTGGCGGTGACCACCGGCCGCTCGCCGCTGACATCGCAGGCAGTGATTTCCACTTGATAGCGCACCGTGGCGCCGTAACGTGCCGCCTCGTCGATTAACACTTGGTCGAATTGCGCACGGGGTACTTGGAACGTAAACGGCAGCCCTTCGGTGACCTTATCGACGAAGTTGAATTCGGAATACATCTCGTCGCAGACGAAGGCCGCGCCATTCTTAAATTGAAAGCCACAGCGGTACACCGCGTCGGCCATGCCGGCTTCGGTCAACATTTGCATGCTGTTAGCCAGCAAACTTTCGCCAATGGAAAAGCGCGGAAACACCTGGCGCTCCAGCACCAGCACGTCGTAGCCCTGTTGCGCCAGGATGGCGGCCGCAACCGAACCCGATGGGCCGGCGCCAATGATAAGTACGTCAGTCATGTCGATCTCCGCAAAGACTCGGACTCTTTTTGTAAAGTGGGTTGTAAAGTTAGGCAGCTCAACATGGCAAACAGCCACGACAGGCTGATAGCCAGCAATAAGGTCAAACCAATACTGCGAATAAACGGCGTGGCGCTGAACGCCAGCATGCCGAAGGCCAGTAACGTGGTAGTAGCGGACAGGCTGACACTTAACACCGCCGTCGGCAATGCGGTGCGACCATGGCGCAGGAAAATACCGTAATCCACGCCCAGACCCAACACCAACCACAGCGCCAGCAGCGTAAACAAATTCACCGGCACGCCAAACCAACCGAACAACCCCAGCGTCACGCCGCTGGCCAGCGCCGAGGGTAGCAACAATAGCGGCGCCTCGCGCCAGCCATAGTTAACACTCAGCAGCACCGTGGCCACCACATACACCAGACACAGTAACCACGACATCGCCTGGCGGTAACTACGCAACACCTCGGACACTGCCGCAATGCGATCAATTAATTTTACCTGCAAGCCCTTAGTGGTCAGCCGCTGCGCCACGTCACGCAGTGCCGTCACATCGCGCACACCGGCCAGTGTGACAATGCTCGCGTACTGGCCATGCCCCTGATCATGTCCCTGGTCATGCTGGGCGTCGCTCAACCGACCCAGCCACAAATCACGATAAGGGCGCGACGCATCGCTGGCCAGCCATGCGTCGACTGGCAACGGCGTGCTCTGTGCAGCAAAGGCCTGACTACGCGCAATGGCATCCGCAACACTAAAGCCGAGTTGCCGCAGCAAACCGGCCAAGACTCCCTGCTCACCCAACACCTGTGCTTGCAACAGTTCACGTGTCGCCGTTTGTTGCGTCACTGGCGGCAAGGCATTCGACACCGCGGTGTACGACTGTAACTGGCCCGCAGATTTCAGTACATCAAGCTGCCTGGCCAATTGCCAATCGGCTTGCAACACGCGCTGCTCGGTGTCTGCCTGCACCAAAAAATAACGGGATTCGCTGCCCGACTGCAACAGTCCAGCCACGCGCTGCTCCGCGGCAATCAAGTCCGGCGGCGAGGACTGCAAGGCACGCACATCATCCTGCAACATCACGCGATGCAAGCCCGCCAGCGCCGCCAACAACACAAACAATGTCACTGCAATACGTGACGCCGTCCACATACCCGGTTTGAATTGACACGCCAGCCACTCGCCCAAACGCGGCCCCCACACGGCATTGCGCCCTATGTTGTGCGTGGGTAACCGGTACCACACGGGATAGGCGCATAACACAGTGATGCAGCCGGTGATCAATCCCGCCACGCAAAACAAAGCGATCTGTCGCAGGCCGGGGAACGGCACCATCAACAACACCAGGTAGCCCAACACAGTCGTGCTGAGACCCAGCAGAATGGCGCCGCCGACATGATCTAAGGCCGCAGCCGGTGTCCAATTAGACTCGCCGCGAAAGCGATCAGCAAAAAAGTGAATCGAGTAATCGATAACACCACCGATCAGCGACGAACCAAACACCAGCGCCAACACATGCACCGTGCCGAACGCAAAATGCGTGGCACAAATGCCGGCCACAAATGCCAACGCCATGGTCAACGCACCCAGCGCCAACGGCCGCAGTGCACCGAACACAGCAATCAATAGCGCCATCACCAATACTGTTTCAATCGTGCCGAAGGTGGATAACTCGGCGGTAGCTCGTTCACGCGCCGCAGCCGCGTGCGGCATGGCGCCGGACATCACCACATCTAATTTGACTGGTGCAATCGCCTGTTGTGCCGCCTCGCGAGCCGCAGCCAGCGCTGCCGTAGCATCCTCCTGCACCTGCGTGGCAAACGGACTGCCGCTGAGCTCGACCATCACCAGGACATAGCTCTGCTGTTCATCGGCGACCAGCAGCACCTTGCCATCCAACTGTGCGGCGCCCATGCCCGGCAACTGCTGCATGAAGTAATCGTTGGCCAGTCCCAGCGGGTCATCGGCGAAATTCACCGCGCGCATCAAGCCGGCTGGGGTGAACGCCGCGCGCAGCGCGTCGTTTTGCAAGCGTGCCGCTTGCCCGGCTTGCAACAACTCAAAATGACGTTGCGATAGCAGATGCGCGCGATGCGGCTGATACACGCCGAGCAATGCCTGATTCAAGCCATCCTGCTCTAGGCTCACCTGCGCAAATGCCTGCGATTCGCGCAGCCGCTGGGCAAACACCTGCGCCGCTCGCTTGGCCTGTTCGGCATCGGCCGCACCCACCAACAGCAAGAGCTTGCCAGCCAATGCTTGAGAGAAACGATCCACCGCAGCATGGGTGGCGGCATCGCCACGTTCGCTAGGCAGCAACGCCAGAATGTCGGTTTCGATGTTGAGCTGCGGCAGCACGCGCCACGCGAATACGCCCAGCATGGCCAACATCAACGCCAGCCACAGCCGGAAGCGCAGTTGGATCATGCGCGGCGAACTGGACGTGCTCATTGCCGTTACAGCTTAGGCGCAAACAAAGCGCGTTCTGCTGGTGCAATGCTCTTGTTGTACTGCACGTCGGTGAAACTGATTTCAGTGCGATCACCATTGGCGTCGCGCAACACCAGCGTCTCTACTTGTGTGCCGCCGCTCACCACGGCTTCCTTGAACACCGAGGCAACGGCGGACACCGTCGGGCGCAGGCCGACTTGCCACTGCGCATTACTGGGCTTACCTTGCCCTAAGCCGTAGAGCGCAAACGAATCCTGCAACGACTTCACATCCAACGACAACAAGGCCAGAAAGATGCGCGCCACGATCTTTATAGCCGGCTGCTCACTGGCGCTCATCTGCATCGTGGTTTTACCATCATCGCGCTGCGTCATGCCCTTGGCGGTCAACACGAAATCCGAATCGAACGGCTCGCGGGTATGCCAATCGATACCCAACTCGCGCGCAAACACAAACTCGCCGCGCGAGATCAGCGGCTGGGGAATCTCGCGCAGAAACTTCTTGTACACAAACTTGCCGCGCATGAGCTGTGCGCCGCGCAGCGCCGCAGCGGGCTGCGCCAGCGGACCGGTCAACAATTGTTCGGCGCTTTGTGGATGATCGAATACGTCGGCGGCGTGTGCTGAGCCAGCAAGAATGCAGCCAAGCAGTAACAGCAATGTAGGGGCGAACCCAAGTGTTCGCCCTTCCTTGATCATCGGCGCGAATGACAAGACGGGCAGACACATAGGTCTGCCCCTACAAAAGGTTATCCCGCGCTTCAACGCTTTCACCAACGCACCGTCATACCGGGTACTCCAGCCCCAACCGCTCGAACAACACTCGCGGCGATAACAAACACATTTCTTTGGTTGCCGCTTCCACCGCGACCTGCACCGAGGAGCCTTTCGCCAAGCGTGCGCCGGTCAAGATATCGCTGATCAGATAGTCGATCTTCAAGCGATATTCCCATTCCATGAGCTGCGCGCGGACGTTGATTTTTTGATTAAACACCAGCGGCTTGATATAGCGCACATGCAAGTCGATCACCGGCCAGATATAGCCCGACGCGCGCATGGCGTCGTAGTTGTAGTTAAAACCGTCCAGCAGCGCGCAACGCGCCAGTTCGAAATACTTGGCGTAATTACCATGCCAAACGATGTTCACCGGATCCAGATCGTGAAACGGAATCGACAATTCAACTTCGGCGCTACGCAGGGCGGGTGACTTCATATCTCACCCCTCCCGGTCTTATTACCATGGGGGCGCAACCAACCACGCGCCAACAACCAGGGCGCGCGTAACAACATGCCGAAGAACATGCGGGTATGCGCGGCGCTGATTTGTACATTGTCGCGCAGCACTTTGAAGTGACTGACGCCGTCCAGCGGATAGGTCACCGGCACCGGCACATTGATGATGCGCACACCACGCCAATACAAATGCACCAGGATTTCAATATCG
>JANMSB010000231.1:0-2918 GCA_031388915.1 Pseudomonadota bacterium
CAGCAGTGACTTGATCGCACTGGAAGTTTGTGCGCGCGCCTTCAGCTCGAGGATCTGACCCAGCAAGGTGAGCGAGATGATGACCGCTGCGGCCTCAAAGTACACATTGATTCGGCCCATCGACATGAACGATGCCGGGAATACCTGCGGTGCAAGCGTCGCCGTCACGCTGTAGATAAAGGCGGCGCCGGTGCCGAGGCTGATCAAGGTCCACATGTTCGGGCTGCGATGCACAAGGGAATACACGCCTCTGACGAAGAACGGCCATCCTGCCCACAACACGATGGGCGCCGACAGTCCCAGCTCGATCCAGTTTTGTGTGCTCGGGACAAACACGCCGAACTGATGACCCAACATCGCCAGCAGCGTCACCAGCATAGTCAGTGGCAGCGTCCACCAGAAGCGCCGGCGAAAGTCGCCCAGCTCGGGGTTCTCATCGTCTGTAATCCCGGGCATCTCGGGTTCGAGCGCCATGCCACATTTGGGGCAAGCGCCGGGATGGTCTTGACGTACTTCGGGATGCATCGGGCAGGTGTAAACCGCTCCAGCGATGATGGGTTCGACCGTCGGTGCCGCAGGGCTTGAAGATGACGCCAAATACAGGGCCGGGTTAGCCGCAAACTTGGCCTTGCAACCGCTACTGCAAAAATAAAAGCGAACGCCATCCTGCTGAAGCATGTGCGGTGATTCGGCGTTTACCGTCATGCCACAGACCGGGTCCTTCAGCGCTGCTGCGCCCTGATCGATAGGCGCCGTTGCCGAGTGAGACGAACAACATGAACGCTCGTCCTTGGCGGGTAGATCTGTTTCGGTGGAATGGATCGGTTTTAGTTCGTTCATCGTATTCTCGGTTTGCGAATAGCGGTAACAAGCTCAAACCTTGTACTCGACCACAGAGTGAAAGGTATTTTCTTGATGCGATGTTAAGGAAGGTCTGATTAATTCCGTTCGTCCTGCGACTACCGTGAAGGCGGAAACACTGGGAACGCAGGAGCGGTTTTCAGTGAGCTTGTCCTACAGGGATGACCTTTGGCCCTCGAAGGATTCTTCTGCAAAATCAAAGATCGTTTCGAGAGGCTCAACGCGAACGAAGGATAAATCAGAGGATCCTTAAACCCTCTGGCTGAATGATACTCGGTCTCAGCTATTGCTATGTGGGCCAGCGTACCAACCGGAACTCACATTAGTCGTATTGTGCGCGCACAAGCATCACGACAACCCTGTCTCTTGCGGACATCTACGTAACCCGTGTGTGGAAACCCATTGGCGAAGAATCAGGTCTACTTGTCTAGTGGTGCTAATTTGCAGCAGCGCGTCATTTTATTTGGCGCATGGTTTGGTTTTGTTTTATCAATACATTTGAAAGTATTAGGAGCATTTATGTTGCGATCAAAGATATCCATCGTTGCGGCACTTGCGGCTGGTTTACTCATGTTCGGTCAACCGGTGTTTTCCGCAGACGAGCACGGAGTGGCGGCAGCAAGCACCAAGGTTGAGCATCAGACAGCGGCGGTCGCTTATGAGAAAGAAGCGACAGATCTGCGCCTGAAGGCAGAGAAGCACATGAAGGAATCGAAGCACTATAAATCAGGAGGCAATCCGAAGGTGCCCACCGACCAAATAGCGCGCCACTGCGAAAGTTTGTCGAAGCAGTATTCCGATGCTGCCAAAGAGAACGATGCGCTTGCCAAACTTCATCGGGACATGGCTGCTATGGTCGCCAAGTAATAGAGGTCAATTGTCCCTGCATTTTGTGAGCCGGATGCAAATCCGGCTTTTTTTTCTCAAGGTGAATCGCGGGGTAGATTAAGGACATTCTCGGGCCGCAGGAATTTAGGTAATTCATCGCGTAAGCGGGTCGAGGACCAGCTTCCATGTGTCTAAACGGCAATTCTTGACCTTCCCATGGTGGCAAGGGTCATGATGCATCTCTTCATCTGTACCGGCACTACACTTAAACGCCATTACTTTTTTAATGCCCGCCAGCCGAACCAGCATTCTGACTATAAATGGTGGGTCGTCCACCATTCGCTTTGCGCTTTATGCCGCGGATGCATCGCTGCGTGTGTTACTAAGCGGTAAAGTGGATCGCGTCGGAACGACCGGCACGCGTTTAAGTGTCAGCGTGCCGCCAGAACAAATCGCAGACAGCCGTAATCTTGATGCGACCGACCTCAGGGCCACAGTAACCTTTCTATTGAGCTGGCTCGAAGCGCAGCCCGCGTTCGCAACCGTCAAAGCGGTGGGTCATCGAGTGGTTCACGGCATGGCGCATACCGCCCCCGAGCTCATCACGCCACCTCTCCTCGCCGAATTACACCGCATCACACCATTTTCTCCGCAGCATCTACCGACTGAAATTGCCTTAATCACAGCGATTCAGGAACGCCATCCCAGATTGCCGCAAGTGGCGTGCTTCGATACCGCGTTCCATCGCGGCATGCCGCCAGTAGCAAAGCTGTTGCCGGTACCGCGTCGCTATCAAGCGGAGGGTGTCGAACGTTATGGCTTCCACGGTCTCTCTTATGAGTTTCTGATGGAAGAACTCGTGCGCCAGGGCGATCCTGCGGCAACGCGCGGTCGGGTCATCCTTGCGCATCTTGGCAACGGTGCAAGTTTAGCTGCGGTACGCGATGGAAAAAGCATCGACACCAGCATGGGCTTTACGCCGACGTCGGGGCTCATGATGAGCACGCGCACCGGCGATTTAGATCCCGGTGTTAGTTATTACTTGGCGCAGACGGCGCAACTAAGCGCAGCGCAACTCCAACACATGCTGAATCACGAGTCGGGATTGCTCGGTGTCTCCGAGAGCAGCTCTGATGTTCGCGATTTACTCGCACGTGAAGGGGATGATGTTCGCGCAGCCGAAGCCCTGGCGTTGTTTTGCTATCAGGCAAAAAAGTGGCTGGGATCTT
>JANMSB010000505.1:0-4809 GCA_031388915.1 Pseudomonadota bacterium
GCTGGCGCCATGCTGGCCTTGGCCATGGGCCTCACGACGCTGCGCAAGACCGGCGTGCCGGCGTCCAAGCTGACGAAGCTGCTGGCGCAGGCCGATCATTTGATGCCCTTGAAATCTCCCACTCCCAAGCGAAGGAAAGGCTCATGAATGCCCTACGAACGCCGGTTGTTTTCATCCCCGCCCTGCTCTGCGACGAGCCGTTGTACGGTGATGTGATCGCGGACCTGGCCGATGCGATCGACCCGCATGTGATGCTGTCGCCCAAGCCACGCCTCGAAGACAGCGTCGCCGACGTCCTGGCGCGTGCGCCCGCGCGCTTCGCGCTGGTCGGCACGTCCTATGGCGGCAACCTGGCGCTGGAAGTGGCGCTGGCCGCACCGCAGCGCGTGACGGCACTCTGGCTGATGGGTTGCAACCCGGCCGCGCCGCAGCCAGGCGGCCCCGATCTGGCGAGCGGACTGGAGGCGACGCCTGGTGCGGTGTTCGACATGCTGGCCGGCCTGGTGGTGCACCAGGACGCAGTGGCTGCAGCCGCAGTGTTCAAAACGATGGCCGTGCGCGTTGGCGGTCCGGCCGGCGCGGCGCAAGCGCGAGCGTTGGGCGTGCGCCAGGAGGCCACGTCGCGCCTCGGCGCGCTGACGATGCCGGCTTTGGTGCTCTGGGGCGAAGACGATGCACTGGTGCCTGCGAGCATCGGCCGCCAACTTGCGGCCGGCCTGCCGCGCGCGCAGTTTCAGGTTTTGGCGGGATCTGGTCATCTGCCGACGTTGGAGAAGCCGGCCGAGTCGGCAGCGGCGTTTCGTCACTTGCTGGAAAAGAACGCACTACCGCAAGCCCTGCTGCAAGAGGTCAACGCACGTCTTAAAGAGCGTGGATTGCTGATGAGTCAAGGCACGCTCATTGACGCCACGCTGATCGCTGCACCCAGTTCAACCAAGAACAAGCCCCGTACGCGCGATTCTGAAATGCATCAAGCCAGAAAGGGAAATCAATGGCACTTCGGCATGAAGGCCCACATCGGTGCCGATGCGCAGTCAGGCTTGGTACACACCATCGTGAGCACCGCCGCCCATGTCAGCGATGTGAGTCAGACCGCCAACTTGATGCACGGTGAAGAGACGTGTGTGGGAGCGGACGCGGGCTATGTAGGCGCCGCCAAGCGTGAAGAAGTGCGAACCAAACTACAAGGCAAAGCACACGAATTGAAATGGCGCATTGCCAAACGCAGAAAGCCGATTAAACAAATGCCTGAGTGCTGGCAAAAGGATCTGGCGCTGGCCTACGAGAAACTCAAAGCCAGTATCCGGGCCAAGGTCGAGCATCCGTTCCACATTGTCAAAAACATCTTCAAACACAAGAAGACCCGCTACAAGGGAATTGGCAAAAATGATGCACAGCTCAATGTGCTGTTTGCCTTGAGTAATCTGTATATGGTCAGGGGCAAGTTGGCCCCATAATCAACGAAACAGAGAAAAAAGCCGCAAAACATGAAGCACACATGAAACGAAGGGAAAACTTCGCATTTGACTAAAAATTGAATGGGGCGACGCTGGCGCGTGCCGTAATTTTTGCGCTGTCACTGTCGGTTGCGCAAAAATTCATTTGATCGGCGTTTCCTTAGACGAGCGGACCCATCTGGTCCAACCGTAAAATCTTTCTCTTCAAAGTCACCCGTAATAACAAGCCCTCCAATTTGATCGGCAACGCTACCCTGCGCAATAATCTTATTGGAGTTTGTTTCATAAAATCCGCAAGTTTCGCATGGATAGAAATGATAGTTTCAGCGGTGAAATATTGACTCTCAGTTGCCGCCGATTCCGTGCGCACGCCGTTTCGATCGATGCGCCGAAGCGTCTCTCCCGTGGGCAGTTCTTCGACTTCATAGGTGGTCGCCCGCCCTGAAGCCCTCGTCAGGGTGACGCTGTAGTGATCCTCCGTCATGTCGCTACGCGACAGGGTGATGGCGCCCCCGGTCGGGGACTCGTCACGGAAGAGACCACTAGCGGGGTCGTACAGGTAACGGTGCGTGTGGCCACGTGGATTGGTCAGCGTGGTCAGGAGGCCTTTGATTTGTACGCCTTGGTAGGTAAGCCGCACGGCTTCTCCGGCCGGATTGGTGATGCGGGAGAGATAGCCGTCGTCATCCACCGCCAGGGTCGTGCGCTGGCTGAAGGGCGCGATGATGGCCGACGGATTCTCGCTGCCATCGCGCTCGATGGTGGTCACGTTGGCGTCGCTGTCCGTGATGGTCGCGAGGCGGCCGGCACTATTGTAGGTGAACTGGAAGCGTACCGAGCCAGTCAGGGCGTCGAGTGTGCGCAGGTGTCGGCCATTGCCGGCGAAAATGTAGATTTCGCTGCCGTCCTCAGCCGCAATGAAGCTACCGAGTAGGGAAGACCCGGGCAGAGACGACCCATTCGCAGCTGTAATGCTGCGTTGGTCACCGTTTCCGAGGTAAAGCGTCCGGCCCCCGGGGTCGTAGCTATGAAGGACGCTGAGGCTCCATCCACCAAGCCCGAGATCGTGGCGTCGGGATGTGGCACCGATATCACCATGCGGCCGATTCGTGCGGAAGACGCCGAATTGGACCAAAGGTTCGTGCGCGAGCTGTCTGAACAATCAAATACTTCCGCTTCATGAACATCATGCATGAGCTCTCTGAAACCATGCTGGTATCGCGCACGCAGATTGATTACAGCAGGGAGATGGCTCTGATCGCCGTGACTCAGAAACAGGACAAGGAAATCGCATTGGGTGTCGCCCGCTATGCAATCAACCCGGATGGGACATCCTATAAATTCGCGCTGGTGGTGGCCGATAATGTCACAGGCAAAGGACTGGGGCAAAAACTCATGATTTCACTAATGGAGGCCGCGCGTGATCAAGGATTGAAGACAATTGAAGGCGAGGTGTTAAACAACAATCACAATATGCTCAAGCTCATGAATCGCCTTGGTTTCTCGACTGAAACCAGCGAGGATCAGAGAATTTTGAAGGGACCAAGCGACTGTAATGATGATAGATACGTGACAAGTTCACTAATTTATCAACCGACCGGTACGCAATCGCCTTATTGACACACTTTGCATGATAAAACAATGGCTTGTATCAGAGTCGGCACTGTCACTATAACGACAAGCGTATTCTGGGCGTCATATCAGAGGTCAACCTACAACAAGCACGTCGCAATCTGTAGCCTGTATCACGCGCTTTATTACACTGCCAAGCAACATTTCTTCCCGTTCAGCTTGGCCATGTTTACCAATAACAACCAGATCAGGTTCAAGCGCCTCCGTTTTTTTGCGGATTACATCAAACGCAGCGCCCTGCTCTACAATGCCGGTCAACGAAACACCCGGAGTCTCCAATTCCGACACAAATCGGCGCATCTCCATTTTTTTTTGCGCATGAACTTCCGCCTCGTAAAATTGCATTAGTTTATAGTCTACACCAGCAGAATGTAACTTGGCATGGAGTGGCACTTCGACCGCGTGCAACGCAGTAATATGTGCATGTGGGGCGATGCGCATAGCAAATTTCATAGCCCGCAAGGAAGAATCGGAGAAATCCACGGCTATCAGTATCTTCCGGTACGGTACTTGAGGTTCACGCTTGACAATCAATAGTGGGCGGGTCAACTTGCGCAGTACTTTATCGACAGTGGAACCGACAAACAGGTCTTGTACAAAACCACCGCCGTGAGCCCCCAACACGACCAAGTCCACGTCCAGTAATTCGGCGTAACGGACAATTTCGCTATAAGCGCGCCCCACATTCAGTGTCGTCGTCATCACCTGAATCTGGTATTTTTCGGACAGCTTATGTTCGATTTCGGCCAATTGCATGTGCGATGACTCCATTAATCGTTGCTCTGTTTCCAGCGGGGTCGGGTCCAGATGACGTAGCGCTTCCAGCGCAAGATTGTCGATAACATGTAGCACATGTAGCGATTCGCTACCCAATTCATGTGCCAACACGGCGGCCCGTGCTTCGGCATCACTTGCAAATGGTGACATGTCGGTAGCGACCATTATTTGCTTTATTGGGAACATAAGGGGTTCCTTTAGGAAAAGGTTTCGAATTAAGGTGTACTCAAACTTTCATAAGAGCTTCATATTTTGCTTGGGCTTTACCATCATGAAAAGCGGCGAGGAAAATCATGGCATCCTGAAAGTAAGCAGACCGCTATAACCGTTTCCATTTCGCTGTTAATCATTTGTGATAATTACTTTCAGGGCGTGTTCCTCCCATTGCATTACCAAACCCGTTAAAGCTTGCAATGTTGTGGAGTTAACTCTCTTCAAAAGTGGACAATGCATCAGCTGTAGTCTCGATGGAGGGCTTTGGTATGTTTCCAATTCACGTTTACCTGCACCATGATATACGAATGCTTTCTTATGCGCTCCATTCCCCTTTAGCACAGCCGCTGATGAAAATTTGCGTAAGCAAGGCTTGTTTTCTGGAATAACTACACAGAACCTGATATTCGTCAAGATTTTCCTTTGTATTGTGTCTATGATGAAAAGGATAAGAAACTCGAGATATCGAATAGCTAGCATTGAGCGAGAAAATGATTAACAGTGTCGCGGCAATCTTGGCAGAAGTTCTGACCTCCCAGTCGTGAAGTAGTGAAAAGTAGTGGCAAGCGATGTCAGAACATGAACACCCAGATATCCCCACAACTAAATGACGCCGGAGGGGCAGGAGAATGCAGGCAAATTCTGAATTAACAAAAATGGAATTACCCGCGATGGGTCATAGTAGATTGGCGAAGACCTGTACAGCAATTGACCGTGGTGCGCTTCGCCG
>JANMSB010000242.1:0-2317 GCA_031388915.1 Pseudomonadota bacterium
GTCGGCGTTGCTGAAAATGTTACTGCCGCTCTTGGTGTCGATAATGCTCTGGTGGATGTGCATGGCGCTGCCGGGTTCGCGCGCCATGGGTTTGGCCATGAAGGTGGCGTACATTTTGTGACGCATGGCAGCTTCACGCGCCGTGCGTTTGAACAGGAACACCTGATCAGCCAGCGACAAGGCATTGCCGTGGATCAAGTTGATTTCCATCTGCGCCGCGCCGTCTTCGTGAATCAACGTGTCGATTTCGATGCCCTGGGCTTCGCAGAAGGCGTACATGTCATCGAACAGCGGATCGAACTCGTTCACTGCGGCAATGGAATACGACTGACGGCCAATCTCGGGCCGACCCGAACGTCCCACTGGCGGCTTGAGTGGGTAGTCGGCGTCGATATTCGGCTCCACCAGATAGAACTCAAGTTCCGGCGCCACCACTGGCTTCCAGCCGCGCGCATCGTAAAGACTGAGGATCTTTTGCAGCACGTAACGCGGCGCCATCGATACCGGCGCGCCGTCGGAATAGAAGCTGTCGTGAATCACCTGCGCGGTGGGTTCCGCCGCCCAGGGCACCACATGCACGGCATTGGGATCGCCCTTCAGCACGATGTCGATTTCCGCCGGATTGATGGCGCGTTCGTCGGCCGGGAAATCGCCGGTCACGGTTTGCAGGAAAATACTTTCCGGCAGGCGCATGCCCTCGTCTTCGGCAAACTTTTCGGCAGGCATGATCTTGCCGCGCGCCACGCCGGCCATGTCGGGGATAACGGCCTCCACTTCCGAGATGCCGTGTTCTTTGAAGAATGTATGGATCTTGCTCATAACTTAAGTTCTGCTGTGTATTTTGACTAGGGTCTGTTGACGATCAGGACATCGCTGCGACGGAGGTCAGCAGGGCTCAGGACGCGGCGCACCGAGCGCGGTGTACTTAACGTACTCAAGCGAGGTGCAACAAAGTCCTGAGCCCTGCTGGCCCCGTCCCTTCGGGTTGGGCCCCAGAAAGCGCCATGCCGCGTTACTCGTCGTTTATTTGGAATGACCAAACCTCACTCCTCGCGCCTAGCCTGGCGCTTTCTGGGACTCCAACGCAGCGATCCGCTAATGGTTAACAGACCCTAGGGTGTTGTTACGTTAATCGGTGCGGCCGGCCTGAATCGCCGCATCAAGCGCCAGGATGCGTTCGGCCTGGGTCAGATGCAGGCGTTCAATCATTGCGCCATCCACATTGATGGCGCCTTTATTCAGGTTCTCGGGTGCCGCAAACGCGGTCCTTACTTTCTCTGCCCAGACGATCGATGCAGCTGAGGGCGAGAACACCGAGTTGCAGATGTCGATCTGGCGTGGATGAATCAAGGTCTTGCCGTCAAACCCATACTCGAGACCCTGGCGGCATTGCGCCTCAAATCCAACCAGGTCATCGAACGCGTTGTATACACCGTCCAGTAACTCGACATCGTGGGCGCGCGCCGCGGCGACAGTGAGGGCGAGCAGTGCTGTGAACGGGGTACGACGGTGGTCAAGCTGCATACGCAGTTCTTTAGCAAGATCGTTGGTGCCCATCACGAAGCATGTCAGGCGTGACTCGTGCGCAGCAGAAGCGATCTCTTCCAAGCGAAATACACCTATCGCCGTTTCGATCATCGCCCATAGCTGAAGCGAAGTACGCGCGTCCTGGAGTGCGTGATCGTATGCCAACAGGTCTTGTCGAGAACGTATCTTGGGAACCAAGATCGCATCGGCGTTGCTCCGACTCATGGCGGAAAGGTCGGCAGCACCCCACTCCGTGTCCAGGCCATTCACGCGCACGATGAGTTCGCGAGATCCGAATCCACCCTCGTGGAGCACGCTTAAGGCGGTAGCACGCGCCGCATTTTTCATGTCTGGCGCAACCGAGTCCTCCAGGTCGAGCACGATCGCATCGCAGGGGAGTGAGCGAGCTTTCTCAATAGCCCGTAGGTTCGAAGCAGGCACATACAGCACGCTACGACGAGGACGGAGCGCACTTTTATTCACTGCTTCACCATCGAGTGTGTTCGTCATGGTTCGCTGATCTCGTGCCGTTGCGCAAGATATTGTATCCATCGCCAGTTCGAGCCGGCCGCCTTACTACTGGGTTTCCGATGCGGCTACTTCGTATGCTTCTTTTTCGGCCCCGAAGCCAATCGCGATTCCTCTTCCGCCTCGGCAGTCATCCGCAGCAGGGTCGCTTTCATACGGCGTAGCGCTTGATAGGTTGTCGCAAGCTCCTCGTCCGTGTTTGGGCCCAGGGCTTGTTGCTCGAAGGCTTCGACTTGCTTGCGGATATGACCGATCTGCCGGT
>JANMSB010000005.1:0-2544 GCA_031388915.1 Pseudomonadota bacterium
AGCACGATAATCAGCAAGCCAATCAAGCCAACCTCGGCCCAGTGCAGGCCCAATGCGACAACTAACACCAGGGCCACCACGGCCTGCACATACAAGCTGGCGCGTTCGCGCACCGTGCGGCGTGCCGCCTCACGATCGGCATGTTCTTTAAGCACTTGTCGCACATGTTCCGGCAGTTCCTGGCCGTAACCAAACCAGCGCCCCCATTCCACCAGCAGACAAGTCAATAAGCCCGCAATCAGCACGGGAATCGACACCGGCGCCACGTTGATGAAAAACTCCGCGAATGTCCAACCGGCTTGCTTGGCAATCAGCAAATTCTGCGGTTCGCCGACTTGGGTCATAACGCCGCCCAGCGCGGAACCCACAGCGGCATGCATCAACAGGCCGCGTAAGAATCCGCGGAATGTCTGCAAGTCCTGGTGGTGCAACTCATGCACTTCATGATCCGCACTGTGATCATGTGTTTCTTCATCGTGAAACTTGCCGGAGGCAACTTTGTGATACACAGAATAAAAACCGGAGCCTACGGTCAGCACCACGGCAACAACGGTCAGCGCATCCAGAAACGCCGACAACACTGCCGACGCCAGACAGAACAGCAACGACAGCACCCAGTGCCGCTTGACGCCTAGCAGTAGACGGGTAAACACCGCCAGCAGCAGATCGCGCAGGAAGTAAATCGCGGTGACCATAAAGATCATCAGCAAAATCACCGGCAAGCCTGCGGTGACCTCGTTGTAAACCGACTGCACATCGGTCAAGCCGAGCACAATGGCCTCAATGGCCAGCAATCCACCCGGTTGCAAGGGATAACACTTGAGCGCCATTGCCAAGGTACCGATGAACTGCGCCACGATCAGCCAACTGGTCACCACCGGGCCCAGCGCCATCAGACACAGCGGATTCAGCACCAAGCACGCCACCACCAGCAGCTTGTACCAGCCGGGCGAATGGCCGAGAAAATTGCGTAGCAAGGCTGTCGGCAGCGTGGTTTGCACTGAGTGTCCTAAGAAAGCTTGCGCCACACGGTCTTGCCACCGCTGGTTTTGTCCAATGTTGCTAACACTTGTGCGTGCGCCGCCAGTTCGCTGTCGTCGGCGCTGAACACTGGCAGTGCCCCAGCCGGCCGAGTCCAACGGGTGTGCGTCGTGGCATTGTCGGTCGGTCCGGATGGACGAGCCTCATCGAGAACCAACTTGCCCTGGCCACCTGTCATGGCCAGATACACATCTAACAGCAAGTGCGCGTCGAGCAACGCACCGTGGTATTCGCGATTGGAATTGTCGACGTCGTAACGCTTGCACAGCGCATCCAAACTATTGCGTTGGCCAGGATGCAGCTTGCGCGCCAGCACCAAGGTATCGAACACCGTGCACATATCGCGCACGACTTTTTTCTTCTTGAGCAGTTTCAACTCGGCATCGAGAAAGCCGCAGTCGAAGGGGGCGTTGTGAATAATCAGCTCCGCTCCGTCCAGAAATTGCAGCAACTCATCAGCCAGTTCGCCAAAGCGAGGTTGCGTGCTCAAAAATTCATTGGTGATGTTATGCACCGCCAACGCACCCGCTTCCACCTCGCGATCCGGCTTGAAGTAGCGGTGAAACGTGCGCCCCGTTTTGCGTCGGCCGATAATCTCAATCGCGCCAACTTCAATGATGCGATGACCCTGTGCGGGATCCAGCCCGGTCGTTTCAGTATCGAATATCACTTGTCGCATGCGCACTCCGTAGTTCAACACCGCATTACTTGCTCAGCCGCGTGGTCGGCTCGATCAATCCACCCACCACCTGGGTACGCACACGCCAGCGCGGTCGTACCGGCGTTAGGGTATACACGCGCTTGCGGGCGCGCAGCAGATAGGCACCGGCAAACAAGGGCCACAGCGTGACGCCGGTGTACTCCAAGAAACGTTGCGCACGCGGCGCAGTACTGCCCCAGGGCCAGGTAAACAAATAGCGTCGCGCGTCGGTCACCTCAAACCCCAGCAGCTTGAGCCAGTCGCGAATGCGGTGCTCAGCGATCAACCGTTCAGTGCCCGACGGAAACCCAGCCCGCGCCAACAGGTTGCGCACGCCCCAACCGGAGAAGGGTCGAAAACCGAGAATGATGAGTTGTCCGTCCCCCGGCAAGATGCGCTCGACCTCGCGCAGCAACTCATGAGGGTCCGCCGCGCACTCCAGCGTATGCGGCAGCAACACTGCATCCACGGAATCCGAGGCGATGGCCAAGGCATCCAAGCGCGAACGAATATTCATGACGCCCGGCACGCACGTCGACGTCGCCTCACTGATGACCGCCTTACGCTGAGTGCGAGCACCGGCTAACAAACCGTGATCGTCGCCCCAGGCGCCGATTTGCAGTAGCTGCCAGCCAAACACGTGGCTCAACGCCTCTGCCGTCAGCTTGCGCTCCAAGGCATACACACGCTGCCCGAGCGGGCCCGCCAGCCACTCGACTCGCCCCGGCGGGTTCGATTCAGGCCCAGGCATTGGCGCTGGAAATGGGGTTTGCATGGGCGAAGCATAGCGGCAGCCACGCCGT
>JANMSB010000035.1:0-10692 GCA_031388915.1 Pseudomonadota bacterium
TCGCCTTTGCCGTTGATGTGCTGGCCGGATTTCCACTTGCCGCCGGCCGTCCCGGCGACCAGGATCGGCAGCGAATCGATCGAATGTAATTTCGCGTAGTTGCTTTCCGACGTGGCCAGTACCAGCGAATGGTCGAGCAGCGTGCCATTGCCTTCCTTCACGGACGCCAACATGCGCAGCATGCTGGCGAACCCTTCCATGCTCTTTTCGATGAAGAACGTGGATTCCGGCTGATAGCCAAGCTTTTCGTCGACAGGTTCTTCGTGCGTCTGTTCGTGGAATGAGACCGCCGACCCGGCCTTTCTGAGATTGGAGGCTGCGGTAGACAGTGCGACATTGAAGACGCGCGTCTGATTGCAGGCGAGCGCCATCACCACCAGTTGCCCGAGGACATCATGGGCTTTGAGGGCAGTGTCCCACGTGGGTCCGAGGTCGATCTTGCCCGGTTCTGTGGGCAGAATGCAGGCCTCGGCCGGCGCTGGCTTCTCCAGCATAAAGGCTAACTGCTGTTCCATCTCGCGTAGGGAGGTGAAGTACTGATCGATACGTGCTCGATCGGCTATACCTACCGTACGGATCAACCTATCCCGCTCATCTTTCACCGACGACAGCACGCTTTGGCGCAGCATAATGGCGGGGTCTGGCTTGAACTCTGCCTTATTAGGATCCTGGAATTCGGCCCCGAAGAGGCGCCTGTACAGGCTGATCGGGTCAACCTCGCTGGGGTTGACGGTCGAGCCCACGCGCATGCTGTAGCTGACGCCCGCCTGGCCCGTGCAGGCAATTTCGAGTGACTTGAAGCGCGTGCCGTTGCCGATTGCATCGGCAACTAGGCAGTCGATGGTCGCGGCCTCGGTCGGACCGCCGCCCATGCCGCCTCGGGTGGGGCAGGCCCCTGATAGGGTCGCCATGGCGCCCGACCAATGGTTCAGGTTCGGCTTGCCGCCCAGGACGCAGTTAAAGTTGGAGAACACCGTTACCTTATCCTTGTACGGGGCAATCGGCCGCAACTCGTGCTTGATGTCGTAGTCAGCGCCAATCTTGTCGGGGAACCAGCGATTGGCATTCACGCCGCATCCCCAGAACCACGTTCCGAAACGCGTCGGGATGGGTGCGCCCGAGGCAAGCGCTTCGCCATTGCTGTTCAAGAAGCAATCCAGAAACGGCAGCCCGACGGTCACTGTAGAA
Organism: Pseudomonadota bacterium; assembly: GCA_031388915.1. Lineage (GTDB taxonomy): Bacteria > Pseudomonadota > Gammaproteobacteria > Steroidobacterales > Steroidobacteraceae > CAILZL01. Next base: position 1,189 of record JANMSB010000035.1, read on the forward strand.
GCGCCCAGCACACCCTGAAGGACTTTTCGCCTATTCCACTTTGCCATGTTCTACTCCTGCCCAGTTTATGCTGAGCTCATTCGTAATCTAGTGTTTCTGGTTCGCAGCGAGGTTACTGACCGACACGTTCTGGAATGCCTTGCTGGTGGCAACGGCCCGCATCAGCGCGGGAAAGGCGTACCGGTCACTTACAAAGCGCGCATTGAGATATTTGAGCCACTCGCGTTCGCCCGCCGTAAGGGTCCGTCCGGTGCCGTACTCGTACACGCGTTGCGCAACACAATTCGGAACGGTCGGGCTGTTGCGAAGAATCTTCTGCAACTCGATCACGTTCTTATACGACTTGCCTTCGAATTTGCCGCTGGCATCGATCAAGGCGCCATTCTCGTGGGTACGGAACTCGCCAACCGCATCGTAATTTTCCATCGCAAGGCCGATGGGGTCGGTGATCGCGTGACAGCCGGCGCAGGGAGGGTTGTCTTGATGAATCATCAGACGTTCGCGGGCGGTCTTATAGACGGGGTGATTCGTCTCCTGAATCAGCTTGAAATCCACATTCGCCGGCGCTGGCGGCACCTTCTGGCACAGGAACAATTCGCGTACCGACTTGCCGCGGATGGTCGGCGAGCTACGTCCCTCATGCGACGGGTCCAGCATGAGGAAGGCCGCCAACGTCAATATGCCCGCACGCGGGTTGTCGGGAGCGAACGTGTAAGGCACCCACCCAGTCAATGCCGAGTTGTCGACAGGCACCCGATAGAGGGCAGCCATGCTGCGATTCATCAGCGTTTGCTTGGTGGTGAACAGGTCGCGGTAATCGCCTTTACGCGTGACCAGCAGATCCACAATCGTGAGCATGGTCTGCTCCTCGGCGTCTCTGGTCAGTTGCGCATTGAACTTGGGATAGATGGATGGGTCTTTGGACAGACCGCTGAACTGGTCAAAGGCAAACATGTCGGCGAAGAAGGCGCGCACACCTTGCTCGAACTTCGGCGAGGTGATCAGACGATCAACCTGCCGCGCCAGTCCCTTTTCCTGGCGCAACTCGCCTTTTTCGGCAGCATCCAGTAGTTCTGCATCCGGTGTCGCGTTCCACAACAGAAAGCTGAGGCGCGTCGCGAGCGAATAGTCGTCGAGGCGCTGCACGTTGATAGGGCTGGGGTCGGAGCCAGTGGACTCTATCCTGAACAGAAAATTCGGCGACACCAGCAGACGAGCTAGGCCAAATTCCAGGCCTTTGTAGAAACTGCCGGCCTTTTGTGCGGTGAGTCGGGTCAGGGTTAAGACGGAGCTCAGTTCGCCATCGTCAAGCGGGCGACGAAACAGCAGGCGCCCATACTTGCTGATGAATTGGCGCGCGCAGGCCTCGTCAAAGGCAGTCGGAGATGGCGATTCACACGCTAGTGCCGACTTGCGTCGATCCTCGGCTAAGACCTGTGCAGCGATCTCACGCGCCTTGAGATCGTATTGCTCCATGCCGGAAGGCGTCACCGCGACGCTTGAGGCGCCGATCGCCAGAAGACCTTCGTCGCGCACGTCCGGTTCGAAGCGGCCCGGGATTTTGATGCCTGGACCGAAGATGTCTTCGATCGACCGCCGGTACTGATCCGGATTCAAACGACGGACGGTCGCCGCACCGCCTGAGGTCGCAGGCTCGGTCGCCGCCTGCACTGCTTCGCCCACAGTCCACGTCGCCAGCAGTGCTGCGAGGGATACGCTTGGAATGACAAACTTTCGCATCGTCTGTACCTTCAAAATATAACTATGTTCGAGTGCCTATGGGGCTGGAGGTGCTCGCGGAGGTTGCACAGGTGCCTGCGGAGCCTGGGGGGCCTGACCCAGCTTGTCCTTGCCGTCGGGCGGTGCTGCCGGTGCGATATAGGCTGGAATGCCTTCGATGTCATAGGCGGTAGAGATGCCGTTGCACTCGCCGGTGATGGGGTCTTTCATGCCATCGGCCGCGCGTTTCACGGCGTTATACATCGCAGGGATTTGGAACCCCATATACAACTCCACGGCAGAGGTGCTGAAGCGAGTCTCCATGAGCCGCCAATCCGCGTAACCACCGAGAACCCCCTTGATTGTCCGGTCCGGCATGAACTCCAGCCGCATCTGCGCATTCGTCAGCTTCAACTCCATCGGCATACCGTATTGGCCCAGGTTCATCTGGAGTTCTTTGACCGGATCGGTGATCACGACGCCGTTGACGATGCGTCCGTGCACACGCCTGGTGTAGTGGGCAAAGTCGGCATTGTTGGTGAGACGGAACGTGTAGTCGGGCGCGATCAGCGATCCTGACGCGTTCTTGGACATCGGGTCGTGACTGTAGAACAGCGTGACGTCCACGCTTTTGTCATTCTGCTCGTTGTCGATACCGGTGATCTGGATCAGCATCGACAGCAGGCCGTCATGCATTTGATTGTTGGCGAATTGCAGGACGAACCCCTTATGGCCCATGAATGAGGGAATGCACCCCTGGACCGTGTAGAGCTGGTTGTCGATGCCGGTTCGGCCATCCTCGGATACATAATTCTTGTGTTGGCAGATCCCAGCGGGAGGCTTGCCCGTGCCATCGTTGCCATCGAGATTGAGGCCGCGCGCCACCGTTGTCTGCGGCGCCGCATGGCCAGGGTCCTTGACGATGCCGGGCAGCAAGGCAACGTTCAGTTTGTTCGGACCGCGCAGGCCCATCTGGCCATTTTGGTAGTTGATGCCCTTGTCTTTTAAGGTCGCGCGTTCCTTATCGGCGTCTTCCTTGGACATCAGCGCGTAGTAATCGTCGTCGGTTGGCTTGGCGTTCATGACCGGGCATTGATTGTCACTGACGTCGTGCGCGTACGCAAACCAGGTCAGAACGAAAGACTTCGTTTTGCTGGAGGGCGGCGCGAGCTGGTACTTCGCAGGCTCCACCTTTAACGGCACGCGCGTCTCTTCGCGCTGCCAGTTCAGTACTTCGATATCGTTGAAGCTGACGACGATCGCCTGTTCGGGCGCATCGGCAACCACGGGGCAGTCGCTAAACGTTGCATCCTTGAGCTTGTACTCAAAGTACGTCGGCATGTCGGCCGGACGCGGACCCATCTCGCGCGGACCCCGCGCCAGGTCGGAGGATTCCGCATAGGCCAACTCAGCCATGGGTGTCTTGTTGGCGCACCTGTCCATCAGTTGCGGCAGGACAGGATTGTTCTTCGCAATTGCGATGACCAGCGTGCCGGCCCCTTTGCGCGGGCCCACCGGACCGGAGAAATACATGGGGCTGCGGCCGAAACCACCGCCTAAACCCATCCCGCGGCCTTTCCAGTAGTTCGCCTCGATCTTGAGCCAGTTCTTGTGTTGAGCGCCTTTCCAATCGCCGGTGACGTTCGGAATTTGCATGAAGCTCGGGCCGACATACGCCGATGCCACGTCGGTAAATCCGACGCTGAACACCGCAGTTGCGATAGCCAGGCGCACAGCCGTAGGCCAATAACGTTTGATGTGCACCGCGTGGCAGCTCATATCGGTTCCCCCGGGAAGTTAGTTCTTTGTCATTTCGAATGTACTCCATCACTCCGCAGTTACACTACGCTTCACTTGCGGAAGGTTAGTATTCTGAATCCAATTCGCGTGCATAGGGTGATACTTGACGCAATCTTTGCATATGTTTTGCATATCGTGACACTTGGCTCAATCCTACTGGCCATGCAGGATTCGCGACGAGTGAGCGCTAACCACCGCTGAGTGTTGAGGATGTGCGTGACGCTGTTGGCAGCGATCTGCACTACGGTTTGCTGCTTTCCTGAAACAAGCGGCATACCAGTGTGCGCAGCCAACGATTGCGCTCGTCGTGATGAAATTTGCGATGCCAGATTTGCTTGAGCTCGATACGCGGCGGATCGAAGGGCAATCCTACTACTCGCAGGTGTGCCGACACGCTCGAGAAATAGCGCGCCAACGGCTCCGGTATGGTGACGATCAGGTCGGACTGCGCCACGATCATCGGGGCGCTGGCGAAATGCGGCGTGGTGAGCACGATATGGCGGCGAATCTTGCGGCGCGCCAGATACCGCTCAATCACTTCTTCGCTGCGGCTCTCGGCGCGCACCACAGCATGTTCAAGCTGTAGATACTGTTTGAGGCTCAGCTTGTTTGCCGTGACCGGGTGATCGGTGCGCAGCAGGCTGGCAAAGGTGTCCGAGAACAAGGTTTGTTGAAAAAAGTTGTGCTTCTTCAGGTCCGGAAAATAGCCGAGCGCAAGATCGATGCTACCTGCTTCCAGGCCATTCGCCACTTCCTCCGCCGGCAGACTCACCGAGCGCAAATTCGCTAGCGGCGCTGCGCGTCGCAACTCTTTGAGAATCGCCGGCAGAAACACAACTTCGCCCACATCCGATAGCGCCAGGTTGATGTCTTGATGACTGGTGCTCGGGTCGAAAGCGGAGGTGGCGACGATGTCGGTGCCGATGCGAACGAGCACCGAGCGTGCGGCATCGATCAGCGCCATGGCCCTGGGCGTGGGCTGCATGTTGTTGCCGCTCCGAACGAACAACGGATCGTTGAAGAACTCGCGCAACTTGGCCAACGCCGCGCTTAATGCCGGTTGGCTCTTGTGCAACGACAGCGCCGCGCCGCTCACGCTGCGTTTTTCGTCGAGGACTACCAGTACGTACAGCAGATTCAGATCTAGGTCGGTTATGGGTTGATGATCCATGGTTAGGTTATCCATTTATCTGATACAGAGAATATACAGGATCGTATTGCCAAATGTGGTGTCCAGGGCTGAATATCCTTCCCAGCCAGATATCACTAGAACCTATCCGCTTACTCATAATCGTTGGTTGTTACCGTAATGCAGCGATTCATTCTTACGCTCTCCAGTCCGGACCGCATGGGCATCGTCGCTGCCGTGGCCGGCTTTCTGCTGGAGCACGAATGCAACATCATCGAGAGCGGTCAGTTCGGCGATCCGGCCAGTAACGGCTTCTTCATGCGCGTGTGTTTCGAGTCTGTGCGCGCCACCACTGCCCAGGATTTATACGCGGCGTTCGCCGCCGTGGGCGACCGGTTCGCGATGCAGTGGTCGGTATACGACACCGCGACCAAGCCGCGCCTGCTGATCATGGTGTCCAAGTTTGGTCATTGTCTGAACGATCTGCTGTACCGCTACCGTATCGGCGCGTTACCCGTCGAGATTCCCGCCATCGTGTCGAACCACCGCGACTTCTATCGTCTGGCGGCCGATAACGACATTCCGTTTCACCATCTGCCGGTGGCCGCGCATAACAAGGCCAAGCAGGAAGAACAGATACTGGAAATTTTTCGTGAGGAACACTGCGATCTGGTGGTGCTCGCGCGCTACATGCAGATTCTCTCGCCGCGTTTGTGCGAACAGTTGGCGGGTCGCGCCATCAACATCCATCACTCGTTTCTGCCGAGCTTCCAGGGCGCCAAGCCTTATCAGCAGGCGCACTCGCGCGGCGTGAAGCTGATCGGCGCGACTGCCCACTACGTCACGCAGGACCTCGACGAGGGACCCATCATCGAACAAGACGTAGCGCGTGTGGACCATTCGCTGAGCGTTGACGATTGCGCAGCAGCAGGCCGCGATGTCGAATGCGCCGTGCTGGCTCGAGCGGTGCAGTGGCATGTCGAGCATCGGATTCTTCTCAACGGTAATCGCACCGTCGTGTTTAGGTAGTTGCCGGTAGCGCAGCTTGGGGCGCTCGGTTATCCATTGGTTCGGAGGTATTTACGTATGACAAAGCAATCCTTGGAAAGCCTGCTACAGGGCACCGGTAATCCCGTCACCATGTTGCGCAACTCGCCGATCGGCGCCTATGTGTATCCGGTGGTGCCCACCGAGTTCAGCAACTGGCGCACCGAGCAGATCGCCTGGCGCGAATCAGCCGTGTTGTTCGATCAGTCGCATCACATGGCGGAGATCACGATCAAGGGGCCGGATGCGCTCAAGCTGTGCTCGTACACCACCATCAACAGCTTCAACAACTTTACCCCGGGCAAAGCCAAACAAATGGTGCCCACCAGCTATGACGGCTACGTCATCGGCGATGGCATCTTGTTCTACCTGGACAAGGATGAGCTGTTGTTCGTGGGCCGCGCACCGACCGTCAACTGGTTGCAGTATCACGCCGAAACCGGCGGCTTTAATGTGGAGATCATCCGCGACGATCGTTCCACCTCGCAGCCGAATGGCAAAGCCGTGGTGCGCCGCAACTATCGTTATCAGATTCAAGGGCCCAAAGCAGCTCAGGTGCTGCAGAAGCTCAACGGTGGGCCACTGCCGGACATCAAATTCTTCAATTTCGACACCATCAACATCAAGGGCCGCAAGGTTCGCGCATTGCGCCACGGCATGGCTGGCGTGCCGGGTCTGGAGGTCTGGGGTCCTTACGAAGAGCGCGACGAAATCCGCGCGGCGATTCTCGAAGCCGGCAAAGAAGTTGGCATTGTGGCCGTGGGTTCGCGTACCTATGCGAGTAATACCCTCGAGTCGGGTTGGATTCCCTCGCCGCTGCCCGCCGTCTATACCGGCGAGTCCATGAAGAAGTATCGCGAATGGTTGCCGGCTGCCGGTTATGAAGGCACGGGTTCGATCGGTGGCAGCTTTGTTGGCAACAACATCGAAGACTATTACTTGACGCCCTTTGAACTGGGCTACGGACCGTTCGTCAAGTTCGATCACGATTTCGCGGGCCGCGCCGCGTTGGAAAAAATGGTTACAGACGGCCGTCCGCAGCGCAAGAAAGTCACTTTCGAATGGAACGGCGAAGACCTAGGCAAGATATTTGCCTCGTTGGCTGATTCCAGCAGCGAGCCCTGCAAATTCTTCGATCTGCCGATTGCCAACTATGCCTCATCGTCTTACGACGCCGTCACCATGGGCGGCAAAGTGGTCGGCTTCTCCATGTTTACCGGTTACAGCCACAACGAACGCTGTGGTCTGTCGCTGGGCGTGGTCGATGCCAACATCAATGTCGGCGACGTACTGACGCTGGTCTGGGGTGAAGAGAACGGTGGCACCAAGAAGTCCACTGTCGAGCGCCACAAGCAATGCGAAGTGCGCGTCAAGGTAGCGGCGGTGCCGTATTCGCGCGATGCGCGCGAGGCCTACCAGCAGGGCTGGCGTACACGCAACGACTAGAGGTGAATCGACCATGCAGCAGTTGCAATGTGAAGCGGGCGACGTGAGCATCGATGCCCATGCCGTCGTGACCCAGGCCATCGTGCAGCTTGCGCGCGATGCCTCCATCGAACTCAATGTTCAGGATCTCAAACATCTGGAGGCGAGTCGTGCATTCTTGCCGCCGGGCAAGCGCATCTACATCAGCCATTTACCCAAGCAGAGTTGGGACGAGACCGTGGCCGCGTGTCGCGCGGTGAGCGAGGCCGGCTTTGATCCGTTGCCGCACATACCGGTGCGATTGTTGGAGAACGCAGCAACGCTCGACTACATTCTCGACGCTGCGGTGAATAACGCCGGCGTCAAGGAAGTGTTGTTGATTGCCGGCGACTATCCGCAATCGTTGGGTCCCTACGCAGCGGTTGCCGACGTGCTGCGCAGCGGCAAGCTGCAGCAACATGGATTGCAGCGGGTGTCGCTCGCAGGGCATCCCGAAGGGCATCCCAAGGTGTCGCTTGAGGAGGTGCGGCGTGCCGAACTCGAGAAATCGATGCTGGCCGAACAAGCGGGTTTGCAGACCACGCTGGTGACACAGTTCTTTTTCGAAGGCCAGCCGTTTCTTGATTGGGTGGCAAGCTCGCGTGCGGCCGGCATTCGCGCCCGACTGGTCGGCGGCCTAGCAGGCCCTGCGGGTATCGCCACGCTGTTCAGATTCGCCATGCGTTGTGGCGTGGGGCCATCGATTCGCGCACTGGGCGCGCGGCCTTCGTCGTTCATCAAACTGTTGGGTGAGCATGGCCCCGAAAGCGTGCTGCGCACGCTGGCCACTGCGTGTGGCGCACAGAGTACAGAGTTGAGCGGTGTGCATATGTTCTGTTTCGGCGGTTATCTACGCACCTGCGAATGGCTGCATCATGTGGCGCATGGCCGCTTCACGCTCGATGAGAGCGGTGGCTTTAAGCTCGACAGATAGCCGCGCCGTGGTCGCCAAAGTCATCGACGGCAAGGCGGCGGCGCAAGCGTTGCGCGCCGACTACCTGCCGCGCATCGCTAACCTGCGCAAGCACACCGGCATCACGCCGGGACTGGCCGTTATCCTGGTCGGCGACAATCCGGCGTCGGCGCTGTACGTAAATAACAAGATACGTGCCTGCGAGAGTATCGGGGTGACGTCGTTCAGCAAGCGACATCCCGCCAGCATCGATACGGATTCGTTGGTGGCGAACATTGCGGCATTGAATGCCGATCCGCTGGTGCACGGCATTCTGGTGCAACTGCCATTGCCACCGCATATCGATATGCGGCGCGTGCTCGAGAGCATTGCAGTGGAGAAGGATGTCGATGGCTTTCATCTATACAACGTCGGCGGCCTGGTCGTCGGCAACACCATCTTTTCGCCCTGCACGCCTTATGGCGTGGTGAAGCTGCTGGAATACGAGCGTATTCGAGTCGAAGGACAGAATGTCGTCGTGGTCGGCGCCAGCAACATCGTCGGCAAGCCGATGGCGTTGATGCTCATGCAGCGCGATGCCACGGTGTGTATCTGTCACGCTAAGACACGCGATCTCGCGCAGTTCACCATCCTCGCCGACATTCTCATTGTTGCCGCCGGCAAGCCGCGCTTGATTCTGCCGCAGATGGTGCGCACTGGTGCAGTGGTGATCGACGTGGGCATCAATCGCTTGCCCGATGGCACCATTACCGGCGATGTCGATTTCGCCGGTGTGCGCGAGAAAGCGTCGTACATCACACCGGTGCCGGGTGGCGTGGGACCGATGACCATCACCATGTTGCTGGAGAACACTATTTCAGCGGCCGAGCGTGCTGGCGCTCAAATACCTGTTGCCCACGGATGAAGGTCGCTCGCACATAAGCCGAGGTTAGGGCGGTGCGCGCTTCGGCCCATGCTCGGTCGAGCAGACACAGATCGGCAGGCATTCCCACTGCTACGCGACGGCGTTGCTCCAGCGCTGTCGGCGCACGCAGGTAGAGGTCGAGCGCTTGTTCGGGTGTCAGCGCTTCGACCGCGCCGATAGCAACACCATCCTGTGTGCAGCGTGACACCGCCGCTGCCATTGCCGCCCACGGATCGAAGCCGCCGAAAGGTGCATCACTGCCACCAGCCAAACACACACCGGCGTTGAGAAAAGAACGCAGGCGATATAGATACGGCTGCGACTCCGTATCAACATCATTTAGATAAGCATCGCCACGCTCAGCGATGAAGTGTGGTTGCGAGACCGCCGCAAGACCTAAGCGAGCAATGTCGGCGACAGCAAAGTCAGGCGCCACAGACGCATGTTCGATGCGGTCACCCGGCTTGACGCCGGCTTCCTTGAGTGCGGCCAGTGCATAGATGAGTTCCACTTCCGTAGCGCAATGGA
>JANMSB010000058.1:0-1929 GCA_031388915.1 Pseudomonadota bacterium
GCGATACAGAACGCCGTCGCGCTGCACCGGACTATCCGCTAGCTCGCTGGCAAACATCCCGAAACTGATGACGTTGGTCTCCATGTCCTTGATGACATTGGCGCCCGATACGTCCAGCACTGCGCCCTCAGCCACATAGATACGACTCCCGTCAGTTGACAACCCGCTTAGCTTGGTACGCCCATCTCCTGGGTTCGCGCGGGCGCTGGCCTCGATGGTGCCGCCGGTGGCGCTGAGCTGTGCGTCTTCGAGAACCCGGATGTCATTTCCCAACAACTGGATACGTGAACGTAGCTGCTCAGTTGCGTCCACCGCTGTGTCAGTTGAATCAGCTAGCGTCACCTCGCTGACGCTGTGCGTGCCCACCGTTAGCGTGCCGCCCTGAGTGGCGATCAAATCAGTGCGCGAATTATCTGTCGCTGCCCTCGAAGCACCACCGGAATGCGCCTGCAAACGGATCGACCCATTCTCATTGACAGTGGTCGTCGCCGATACGCGACCCAACTGATTCACCGCGAGACCCGCCAACGTGATGTTGCCGCGCTCGGCCACAATCTGCCCTACCAGCGTGGCAGGATCGGTGACGGCAGCATTGCCCGCTACACCATTAGTCACCGTACCGACATCTGTCATGCCGTCGGTATTCACCTCGACCAACATGCCGCGCAGATTCTCATCTGTGCTCTTTGCCAAATAAATTGACGTGCCTGCAGCCAGCATGGTCTGGCCACCGGGCGTGGCTATCGAACCCTGGTTATAGACATTGGGTGCGAACATCAGCACCTGCCCACCGTCGCTGGTGGTAATGCTGGCGCCGGGCAATACACGGATATCGCCTGAGGCACTCGTGCCGAATAGCTGAAACGCCGCACCGCCTTGTAATCCGGCATTGAGCAAGTTGGTGCTGCCATCGGCATTCAAAGCATTCGGCGTGGTGTTCAGCGAACTGGCAATCAGGCCCGCCACATTCACCTGCGCACCATTGCCAAACACGATGCCGTTCTGGTTGAGCAGGTACACACGGCCGTTAGCAGTGAGGCTGCCGAATATCTGCGCGGCGCTGCTCTGATAAATACGGTTGAGCGCTACCGAGCTACTGTCTGGCTGAACGAATTTGACGGAGCTGTCGCTAGAGATATTGAAACTTCTCCAGTTTAAGACGGCGTGAGCAGCCGTCTGATTGATTGTCATACTATTGCCAACGATGTCAGGCGGCCTGACGCCGCTGATGGCCGCTTCAATGACACTGCCGCTGTTACCACAGGCACTACCCGCTACGCAGAGCGCAGGTAACTCAGCGTTCGCCACAGAAACATTGAGACCCATCGCACAGGCCAGCGACATTCCCCGCAAAACGCCGAGCCGTGCACGATGACCACGCAACGCGCGGCGCACTGCATGCGCCACTATCAGGCGAGCGACACTTCGTTCTACGGTGATTAGCATAGTCATGCTCAACATGGTTTCAGGATCATTATTTACGGAGAATGCAACGACGATGCAGCGAACTAAAACGCATAACGCACCCGGAAATGAATTCTTGAATCGCCTTTCTCAATCTCGCCCAGCGGCTTGAGCGCATAGGCCCAGTCCAGTGCGGCCTCAACACCATTCAGCCCGACAAAACGCATACCCGCGCCGGCGCTGGACAACGTGGCGTAATTGTCGTACGCCGTGCCATCCTCAATACGTTGCAAGATCTGCCGTACCTGCGCAGCATCGTAAAAACCAAACACCATCAGTTGCTGCGCCCACTTGCCCAGCCAGTTGTGCATGGATGGCGAACGAAATTCCACTGTAGTGGAAACGCCGCTATCACCCAGTTGCGCCGATTCCAGATAGCCACGCACACCATCGGCGCCACCAACAGCAAATTGTTCGTTGCTGATCAATGGCTCCGGCGACCATTGCCCGGATGCACGAATGTAA
>JANMSB010000070.1:0-14402 GCA_031388915.1 Pseudomonadota bacterium
CCTCACCCACAGGGAGGTGGGAAATGCCGGAAACGCAGGAGCAGTTTCCGGTAGACCTACACCGCAGGCAATCAATAGTTTTTATTTACTGAAAAACTCTTTCACGCCATCCAGCCACGATGTTTCACGCGGACTGTGCGTACCGCCGTCTTTCTGCATGGATTTTTCAAACTTGCGCAGCAGCTCTTTCTGTTCTTCATTGAGCTTGATCGGTGTTTCCACCATCACGCGACAGAACAAATCGCCGATGGCGCCGCCACGCACTGGCTTGACGCCTTTTTCCTTCAAACGGAACATGCGCCCTGACTGTGTTTCGGCGGGCACCTTGAGCACCACATTGCCATGCAAGGTAGGCACTTCAATGCTGCCACCGAGGCTCGCGGTCACAAAACTGACCGGCACTTCGCAGGACAGATTGGCGCCATCGCGCTCAAAGATCGCATGTTCTTTCACATGCACTTCGACGTACAAATCGCCGGCCGGACCGCCATTGGCGCCCGCTTCACCTTCACCCGACAAACGAATGCGATCACCGGTATCCACGCCGGCCGGCACCTTGACCGACAGCGTCTTCTTGCGCCGCACCCTGCCCTGACCCAGGCAGGAATCACAAGGCTGTGTAATCACCTGGCCCCGGCCTTTGCAGCGCGGGCAGGCTTGCTGCACGGCGAAAAAACCCTGTTGCATGCGCACTTGGCCGGTGCCGTGGCAGGTATCGCAGGTGCTGACTTTCGAGCCCGGTGAAGCGCCTGAGCCTTTGCAGCTTTCGCATTCGCCCAGGGTGGTGAAATCAATATTCAAGGTATCGCCGAATACCGCCTGCTCCAGCGACAGTTCAAGTTCGTAACGCAGATCTGCGCCGCGATAGACCTGACGGCCACCACCGCCGCGGCGTCCACCGCCAAAAATATCGCCAAACACTTCGCCGAAGATGTCGCCGAATGCATCGCCGCCGGGGCTAAAACCGCCACCACCGCCGCGCTGCGGATCAACACCGGCATGGCCGTATTGGTCGTAAGCGGCGCGTTTCTGCGCGTCGGTCAATATTTCATATGCCTCTTTGGCTTCCTTGAATTTGTCTTCCGATTCTTTGTCGTCGGGGTTGCGATCCGGATGATGTTTCTGGGCGAGCCGGCGGTAGGCCTTCTTAATATCGGCTTCGCCGGCGGTTTTTTCCACACCCAGAATTTCGTAAAAATCGCGCTTCGACATGGCTGCCTAAATTTCTAAAAGATCCAATGGATCGTCACACATCAAACATGCACAAGCCGCCACGGCTTAGCAGCAGTGGCGGCTCTTGTATTCATCCCCTCCCCCGCTAGCGGGGGAGGGTTAGGGTGGGGGCATCCGAAACCGAAACGCCCCATCCTGGCCTTCCCCCGTGAAACGGGGGAAGGAACTCAACACTTACTTCTTATCCTTCACTTCCTCGAACTCGGCATCGAGCACGTCATCCTTGCCTGCATTGGCACTGGCCGGCTCGGCACCACCCTGAGCCGCGCCTTCCGCAGCAGCCGCTTGTGCATAAGCTTGCTGCGCCATGCTGGCCGAAGCCTCGGCCAGTGCCTGAGTTTTCTTCTCGATGATGTCCTTGTCATCGCTGCTCAGCGAAGTCTTCAAGTCGGCCATAGCGGCTTCGATCTTGGCGCGATCCTCGCCAGACACTTTGTCGCCCAGTTCCTTCAGCGTCTTATCGGTGCTGTGAATCAGCTGATCGGCCTTGTTGCGCGATTCAACCACTTCCTTGAACTTGCGATCTTCCTCGGCGTGCGCTTCAGCATCTTTCACCATGCGCTTGATCTCGTCTTCGGTCAGGCCCGACGACGCCTTGATGGTGATCTTCTGCTCCTTGCCGGACGCCTTGTCCTTCGCCGTCACATGCAGAATGCCGTTGGCATCAATGTCGAAGGCCACTTCGATCTGCGGCATGCCGCGCGGCGAGGGTGGAATGCCTTCCAAATTGAACTGGCCCAGCGACTTGTTGTCATGCGCACGCTGACGCTCACCCTGCAACACGTGAATGGTCACGGCGTTCTGGTTGTCATCGGCGGTGGAGAATACCTGCGAAGCCTTGGTGGGAATCGTGGTGTTCTTCTCGATCAGCTTGGTCATGATCTGGCCGAGCGTCTCGATACCCAGTGACAACGGCGTCACGTCGAGCAACAACACGTCCTTTACCTCGCCCGACAGTACGCCACCCTGAATCGCAGCGCCCACAGCCACCGCTTCATCGGGGTTCACATCCTTACGCGGCTCTTTACCGAAGAAATCCTTTACGGCCTTCTGCACCATGGGCATGCGGGTTTGGCCGCCAACCAGAATGACTTCGGAGATGTCGTTGATCGACAGGCCGGCGTCCTTCAAGGCTACACGGCAGGGCTCAACGGTCTTCAGCACCAGCTCTTCCACTAGTGACTCGAGCTTGGCGCGGGTCAGCTTGATGTTGAGGTGCTTGGGGCCTGAGGCATCGGCCGTGATGTATGGCAGGTTGACTTCGGTTTGCTGACTGGACGACAGCTCGATCTTGGCTTTTTCAGCCGCTTCCTTCAGACGCTGCACGGCCAGCGGATCTTTGCGCACATCAACGCCGCTTTCCTTTTTGAACTCATCGGCGAGATAACCAATGATGCGAATGTCGAAGTCTTCGCCGCCCAGGAAGGTATCGCCGTTGGTGGCCAACACTTCGAACTGACGCTCGCCGTCAACATCGGCCACTTCGATGATGGACACGTCGAACGTGCCGCCACCCAAGTCGTACACCGCAATTTTGCGATCGCCACCCTGCTTATCCATACCGTAGGCCAGCGCGGCAGCAGTGGGCTCGTTGATGATGCGCTTGACGTTCAAGCCCGCGATGCGACCGGCGTCTTTGGTTGCCTGACGCTGCGAGTCATTGAAGTACGCCGGCACTGTGATCACGGCATCGGTCACCGTCTCGCCCAGGAAATCCTCAGCGGTTTTTTTCATCTTCATCAGCACGCGTGCCGAGATTTCCGGTGGCGACATCCTCTTGCCCTGTGCTTCCACCCAGGCATCGCCATTATCGGCAGACACAATCTTGTACGACACCATATTGATGTCTTTCTGCACCACCTCTTCCTTGAATTTGCGGCCGATCAAACGCTTCACCGCGAACAGGGTGTTCTGCGGATTGGTGACCGCTTGACGCTTCGCCGACTGACCGACCAGCACTTCGTCATCCTTGGTGAAGGCCACGATCGACGGCGTGGTGCGATCACCTTCGCTATTTTCGATCACGCGCGGCTTGCCGCCTTCCATGATCGCCACACAGGAATTGGTGGTGCCTAAGTCGATGCCGATTGTCTTTGCCATGTTAAAAACTCCGCGAAACTGCTTTGCAAAAATCTGTTTAAGAAACTGTTGGCGCTGTTTATGTGGCCATGTCGCGCTGTTTCAAGGCCGGAGGTTAACTCCGCGTCGGGGCAGACCTATGTGTATGCCCATCCGAATACCACCGACCCAGAGAAGGCCGACACGCAGGTCGGCCCCTACAGCCGAACCCGCAAGCCAATCACTCCACAGCCTTGGCCACAAGCACCCGCGCCGGGCGCACCAGCCGACCGTTCAGCGAATACCCCTTCTGAATCACGTTGATGATCGTGTTCGGTGCCTGATCCGCAGTGGGCACCAGGGCCATGGCTTCATGGAACTCGGGATTGAACGGCTGCCCATCGGGAATGACCTCGACGACGTTCGCCTTCTCGAAGGCCTTGGCCAGCAGTTTCAACGTGGCATCGCTGCCGGAACGCAGGTCTTCGACGCTGGGGTTCGGCACCGCCAAACCCAATTCCAGACTGTCCTTTACGCCGATCAGCTCGCCGGCGAACTTTTCCAGTGCGTACTTGTGGGCGTTTTCCACATCCCGAACCGCCCGTTTACGCACATTGTCCAACTCCGCCATGGCGCGCAGAGCTTGGTCGCGGCCTTCATTGGCGCGGGCTTCGGCAGCTGCCAGCGCCGCTTTCAGGGTGGCCAACTCATCGCCAGCCGCCACATCCGCGGGGGTTTCAGCAGCGGCCTGCACGTTCTCTTCGGGGGTACTCATTCGTTTCAATGACTCCAGACAAAGCCATCACTCGAGCCCGGTCTTCGGGACAAAGACTCGACTGAAATGGCGGTCAAACTTAAGGATGGCGGCAGTATGGGGATGGATGGGCGGGAATCAACCCATTTGTGGCCGTGTTTTTGCTCAGCATTGACTGCGCAGCGAGGCGCCGCCCGGCCTATGCGCAAAAAGTGGGGCAAAGTGGCAGGCACCCTTGCTCTTTGGCCAGATGGCGACTACTGTCACGCCATCTGGCGAGGTTTCTGTATGAACATGCAAGCGCTACTCGGCACCACGATCCCTGAAAATCAACCACTGGCGGTGTTGGATCTGATCCAGGCGGGATTGCCCACCAAAAGCCTGACGGCCTTCAAAGCAGCCACCGGCCTGACCGACACCGATTTGGCCACCGTGCTCAATCTCAGCAGCCGCACCTTTACGCGCCTGCGCAGCAAGCAAACGCAGCGACTGCCTGCCGACCTCACCGACCGGCTGGTATCCATCGCCGCCATCTACCAACAGGCCGAGGAAGTGTTCGGCGATCACGCCACCGCGCTGACGTGGTTGAACGAACCACAGTTCGCCTTGGCACAACGCCGGCCGCGCGATTTGCTGTCGTCGGATTTCGGTCGCCGCCAAACCCGTGCCTTGCTGCGCCGGATTGAGTACGGGCAACTCGCATAATTAAATAGCAATGCTGATTTACCGGCTCTGCAAGGAACGCTACTCAGCCACTGTACTCAGCGGCTCAGGTGGTTTGCTGGCCGATGGTCGCTGGCACAGTCAAGGCCACGCCATTGTTTACAGCACTACATCAGAGGCGCTGGCCGTGCTTGAATTGCGTGTGCACGTGGGCAATTACTTGCCGCGTGAAGTATTTGTGATGCACGAAATCAAGATAGTAGGCACACACATCACCACGCTTGATCCCGCACTGTTACCCGAAGGTTGGAATGCCGTGCCACATTCATCGGTGTCACAAGATCTTGGCGATGACTGGTTAACGCGCAATCAATCGGCAGCACTGCGCGTACCGTCCATTCACTCCAGCACGGAATTCAATGTACTGCTGAACCCGCAACATCAGCAACACACCAACGTGACTGTGCAGCGGCAATGGGAGTATCGGTTTGATGCACGGATGTTTGCGCCTGCAACCGCACCCGTGGCCAGACGTTAAGAACAACTGAAGCGATCACTACACTAAATGCTTGCGCAATCCGTATCCGATTGGATACCATGCCATCATGTACACAGTACGCATCACGGAAGCGTTTCAGGACTGGCTTGATGGACTAAAGGATCGACGTGCCCAGGTACGCATCGCCGCTCGATTGCGTATGGCCGAAGCAGGTAACTTGGGCGACTGGAAATCGGTTGGCGAAAACACGAGTGAAATGCGCGTAGATATTGGCCCGGGGTACCGACTGTATTTCACCCGGATCGGCCAAATCATCATCGTCATGCTGGCTGGCGGTGATAAGTCAACGCAGCAGCGCGACATCAAACGCGCACGGCGCATGGCGAGCACGCTCGAACTGGAACCTTAGCAATGAACAAACGCAAACCAACCGCCAAACCCAAGATCAAGCTGCTGCCTTTCGATGCCGCCCGTTACCTCACGGACGATGCCGCCATCGCCGAGTACATGACAGCAGTGCTGGAACAAGACGACCCTGACTTGCTATTGCTTGCTCTAAGTGACATCGCCCGCGCACGCGGCATGGCGCAAGTCGCCAAAGATGCCGGATTGGGGCGCGAGAGTTTGTACAAAGCATTGGCACCGGGCGCTAAGCCGCGCTTTGATACCGTGGTGAAGGTAGCACGGGCATTAGGCGTTAGATTGTCGGCGCGGGTGGCGTGAACTTCTGCAAGACCGCCAACTTTTCTCGCTAACCAACCTCAGCCCCAATCCGATAAAGACAGCACCCATCAGATAGGAATGGAGAGTCATTGGGTCATTCCCTGCTCGAATTCCCGCTTACCAAGCTCGCGGTGCCGCGGTCTAAGCCTTGTTATTCAGCGCCGCTCCCAGCAACTTGGCCGTTAAATCCACAATCGGAATCACGCGCTCATAGGCCATGCGCGTCGGGCCGATCACGCCGAGCACGCCGACCACTTCCCGATCAAGCGTATAGCGCGCGGTCACCACACTACAGTCGTCGAAAATGTGGTGGCCGGATTCCTGGCCGATAAAAATTTGCACACCGTCGGCACGCAGACTTTGGTCGAGCAGGTGTAATACGTCGCGCTGTTGATTAAAGGCATCGAATAACTTGCGTAGTTTTTCCACGTTCGACAGTTCGGCAAAGCCCATGAGGTTGGTCTCGCCGGCAATCACATATTGCATGCTGGCCGTGGGATCGGTCGGCGCCACGGCCTGTTGCGCCAACATGATGGCGTCGAGCATGCCCTGGTTGAGGTGTTCACGCGTCTGCTTAAGTTGCATCACCAACTGTTCGCGCACGGTGTCCAGATCGCGACCGGCAAACTGATGGTTGAGATAGTTGGCGGCGCGCCGCAATTCTTCGGCGCCAAAGTGACGCTCCAAATGCAGAATGCGGTTCTGCACTTCACGGCCATTGGTCACCAGCACCACCAGCACGCGGTTGTCGGACAGCGGCAGGAATTCAATCTGGCTGAGCTCAGTGTGGCCTTGGCGCGGCAGGGTTACCACGCCCGCCAAATGGGTGATGGAGGACAACATCTTGGACGCTGCTGACACCAGCGCTTTCGGATCGGCGTGATGCTGCACCAAGCCCTGCTGTATGACGCGCACCGCCTCGGTTTCCAGCGGCCGCACTTTGAGCAGCATGTCGACGAAAAACCGGTAGCCCTTGTCGGTGGGCACCCGCCCGGAGGAGGTGTGCGGCGAGGCCACGTAGCCGTGGTCCTCCAGATCTGCCATCACGTTGCGAATGGTGGCGGAGCTCAAGTTCAGGCCGGATTCGCGCGACAGGCTGCGCGACCCTACCGGCTGGCCATCGCGGATGTATTGTTCAACCAGAATGCGCAGCAGGTGCTGGGCACGGTCGTTCAAGCTGTCATCGACGGATTCGAGGCTCATTGCCGCACAGACTCTGTTGACTAAAATGAATCGAAGCTAGGCCACCGCAAGCTAGTAAGCCCACCTGCGCGTGTCAAGCACACGATACAGCAACTGCTACGAATACCCGTTAGAGTAACGGGATTCTGGTGGACCTTTGACTTCTACGCCTAAGTACAACCATGCCCGCTGCCAAACGCCCCGCCAAACTGCGCCAGCCCATGTCGGCCGCCAGCGCTTTCAAGATCATCGCCTTGCTGGGGCCCTCGGCCGATCCCAAGGTCGCTGAAACATTAAATAGTCTCGCTGCGCATCTGAGCAAACGCGGCCTGAAGGTGCTGCTGGATAGCGAGTTTGTTGGCAAGCTGCCGCCGCGAGCGGAAATCACCAGTGAGCTGGACATTGCCGCACGCAGCGACTTGGTCATTACCGTGGGTGGCGACGGCACCATGCTACGCGCTGCGCGACTACTCGCCGGTTCCGGCGTACCGGTGCTGGGCATCAATCGCGGCCGGCTCGGATTCTTGGCCGACATTCGTCCCACCGACATGCTCAAACGCATCGATCAGGTGTTATCGGGAAAATTCGAACGCGGCTCGCGTTCGCTGTTGCAGGTGACTTTGATCCCCGTCAAGGGCAAGCAAAAGCAGCGCCTGGCGGTGAACGACTGCGTCCTACAGAAATGGGAAACCGGCCGCATACTGGATTACGAAACCTGGATCGATGGTCACTATGTCAACACCCACGGCGGCGATGGCGTGATTGTCGCATCGGCCACTGGCTCCACGGCGTATGCGCTGTCCTGCGGCGGCCCGATCATTCATCCCAGCTTGGATGCCATGGTGATCGCGCCGATTTGTCCACACACCCTCTCTGATCGGCCGATTGTGATTTCCGCCAATAGCACGGTGGAGATTCGCCGCGTGCAGGATCGCGCCACCAAGGCTCAAGTGACCTGCGACGGTGACATCCTGGGCGACTTAAATCTGCACGATCGGTTGTTAATAGGCCCGGCGCATGTGCGCGTGGATTTGCTGCATCCGCTCGGCCACGACTACTACCGTATCCTGCGCTCCAAGTTACATTGGGGCCGCGGTGCGATGAATACGCGCCGCCTCGACGAGGACGGTGAGAACGAGGCATAAGCGGATGTTGAGCAGCATTCAAATTAAGGACTTCGCCATCATCGACCGGGTTGAGCTGGAACTTAGCCCGGGCATGACCGCGCTCACCGGCGAAACTGGCGCGGGTAAATCCATTCTGGTCGACGCTTTGTTGTTCGTGGTCGGCGGACGCGCCGGTACTGAAATTATTCGCCATGGCTGCGACAAAGCCGAAGTCACTGCGACGTTTTCACTCACAGGCAATCCCCTCGCCCATGCCTGGTTCCAGGAACAGGATTTGGAGCATGACGAGGAATGCGTGCTGCGCCGTTTGATGAGCAACGATGGCCGCTCACGCGCTTGGGTAAACGGCCAGGCCATGCCAGTACAGGCGTTGCGGCAATTAGGCGAAACACTGGTCGATGTGCATGGCCAGATGGAATATCAATCGCTGATGAAACGCTCTGCGCAGCGCGAATTGTTGGATCAGCATGGCCAACATGGCGAGCTACTGACTCGTGTCGCAGCAAGTTGGCAAGTGCTGAAATCTCTGCGCCAGCAACGCGCCGATACCGAGCGCAGCGCGCAGGATCGTAACGAGCGTCTCAATCTGCTGCGTTATCACTTAAGCGAACTCGATGCACTGGCGCCGCAAGCGAATGAAACGGTCGAGCTCACCGCCGAGCGGCAACGCCATGCGTATAGCGGCAAGCTGGCGCAAGGCGTGCGCGAAGCCGCAGAGTTGCTGCGCGATAGCGATACCAATGTCGAGCAACTGTTGTCACGCACCGTGAGTGTGATGCGCCACCTCAGCAGCATCGACCCGCGCCTCAACGACACGTTGCAGTTGCTGGACGATGCATTGATCGCCGGTCGCGAAGCCGCCAATGCTATTCAACACTACGAATCCGAACTCGATGCCGACCCCGCTCGTCAGGAATGGGTGGAGCAACGTCTGGCAGCGTTAGAAGCCGCAGCGCGCAAACATCGCGTTGAGGTCGATGCCTTGTTGCAGGTTCAAGAAGACTGCCGCCAGGAAGTCGCGCGTTTGGAATCCTTGGAAATCACCCTGGAACAGCTCAATGCGCAGGTAACTGCTGCGAGCAAAAAATTCGCTGGCGATTGCCAGGCATTGAGTAAGGCACGTGGCAAAGCCGCGGCAGCGCTCAGTGAACGTGTCAGCAATCTCATGCAAGGCTTAGGCATGCCCGGCGGGCGCTTTGCAGTACAGGTGCGTGCGTGGTCCGAGGGCGATGCCAATGCCAATGAATGGGGCGCGGACGAAGTGGAATTTATGGTCAGCGCCAATCCCGGACAGCCATTGAAAGCCTTGGCCAAGGTAGCCTCCGGCGGCGAGTTGTCGCGCATTAGTTTGTCGATTCAAGTGGCGGCAGTGGAGTCCATTCCGTGTCCGACGCTGGTGTTCGATGAAGTGGATGCCGGCGTCGGCGGCGGCGTGGCGGAAATGGTCGGTCGCCAGCTACGTACACTCGCGGAACGCGGTCAGGGCGAAGCCGCGCCCCACAACGGGGGCACGCAGGTGCTGTGCGTGACCCACTTGCCGCAGGTAGCCAGCCAAGCCCATGCGCAAGTGCGAGTCGCCAAACTCACCGATGGCAAACACACGCGCACCACCCTGGAAACCCTCAGTGAAACGGCGCGGATTGAAGAAATCGCACGCATGTTAGGCGGCGCGCAAGTCAGCGATATGGCGCGCTCGCATGCGGCGGAGATGCTGGGAATGAATCAAGCGCCAGTCGCAAAGAAAACCACCGGCCGCCGCAAATCGTAGGGGGCGGTTCGTTGGTTTATTACCGCCGACGCACGTCTTTCTCCGCGCAATTCGGCTTGTGGCAGCGGCCATACAGAATCATGGAATGATCGGCTAGCACGTAGCCCTTGGCCTTGGCAATTTCCTGCTGCTTTTTTTCGATGCCAGACTCGATGAACTCTTCCACCATGCCGCAGTCCATGCACACGATGTGATCGTGATGTGCGCCTTCGTTCAGCTCGAATACCGCAGTGGCGCCTTCGAAGTGATGTCGCGCCACCAAGCCGGCGGCTTCGAACTGGGTGAGCACGCGATACACCGTGGCCAGGCCAATATCTTCATGGGTTTCGAGTAGGCGCCGGTAAATGTCTTCCGCACTCATGTGACGAGGCTGCGCCGCTCCCAGAATGTCGAGAATCTTCATGCGCGGCAGGGTGACTTTCAGCCCAGCCTTGCGTAGATCGTTGGTTTCCATGAGCGGTTCCTCATTGCACTTTGCGGATTGCGCCCACCTACATTGGCTTGCAGCACGGGTGGCTGCGAGTGTGCTGTTCGGTTAGGGCGCGCGTTCGGTTATCATCCCGGCGTATTATTACGTAATGCCCATGTCACTACCATTGCCAGACACGATGCACACACGAAAACTTACGCTTCTTTCCCGCGTTGACTTGGCCCGGGTTGGCTTGGCCGCGAGCGTGCGCCACTGGCTGCGCTGCGGCCTGCTCGGTGTACTGGTGCTGAGTGCTTCCGCCTGCGTGTACCGTGTGCCAATTCAGCAGGGCAACTTCCTCGAATCCAAGGATGTCGACCAAGTAACAGTGGGCATGACCCAGGCACAGGTGCGCTACGTGTTAGGCACGCCCATGGTGATCGATCCGTTCACCAAGGACCGTTGGGACTACGTGTACTACCTGAAAAAAGGCCAGATGCGCACGCCGGACCAACGCCATTTCGTGGTTTATTTCCAGAACGGAGCGGTTAGCCGCATTGAACGTTCGGATAGTCCACCAGCCTGAGCCAAGGGTGGGCGTTTAGGGCCTGTTGACGCTCTCGCTGAAGGGCGCATTGCGGCGTTAAAAGGCCTGAATAACTTGCGGTAACGACCGCGCTCCTTAACTGTATCGAGAGTGGCTGTGGTGATCCCCGCTGTTGTATGCGCACGCGCTGTGCCGATGCTAAGCTACTGCTCGGCATCACTACAGGGCACGTGCCTGTACTGAGCAGTTTTGAACCCGGGGGAACATCATGTCGGCCGTAACTCTTCGCGTGAATGGCAAAACCCATAAAGTGGATGTCGATCCCACCACACCCTTGCTGTGGGTATTGCGCGACCACCTTGGACTCACCGGCACTAAATTCGGCTGCGGTGTCGCCCAGTGCGGCGCCTGCACCGTGCATCTGAATGGCCAGGCAACGCGCTCCTGTATGTTGCCGATCCAGGCACTCGACGGCGCCAACATCACCACCATCGAAGGGCTGTCCAAGAACGGCGACCATGTGCTGCAGAAACTCTGGGTCGAGATGAATGTGCCGCAGTGTGGCTATTGCCAGACCGGCATCCTCATGGCTGCCGCTGCCATGCTCAAGCAAGTCAAGCAGCCGACTGACGCGGACATCGACGCTCATATCTCGAACATCTGTCGCTGCGGAACTTATCCGCGCATTCGCGCCGCCATTCATCGCGCCACCGGCAACACCAAAGCCTAAGGGGTAACTGATTATGAGCCCCACTGATTCCATGAACCCCGACAGTTCCATCGACAGCGTTGAACTGAATCGCCGTACCTTTCTGGTGAGCGCGGCCGCGTTTGCCGGTGGCATGTCGCTATCGTTGCTGGCACCCGAGTCCGCGCACGGCGCCGTCAACAACGCAACGCCTTGGCAACCAACGGCAGGCATGGAGCTGTCGCCATGGCTGGCCATTGCGCCCGACGACACCGTCATCATTCGCACGCCGATCGGTGAAATCGGCAACGGCTCGATGACGCAAATGGCCATGACCGTCACCGAGGAGTTGGGCTGCGACTGGTCCAAGGTGCGCGTCGAAGCAGCATCGCCACGCCGCGACTATGTCGAGAATGGTGTTTACGCCAAGGGCTACTCACCGTTCTTCGCCGGTCACAGCACCGACGGACAACGCATGAAGTACGCGCTGCAAGTGGGCGCCAGTGCGCGCGAACGACTCAAAGCCGCCGCTGCTGCGCGCTGGAAGGTGCCGGTGGGCGAGGTCCAAGCCAGCAACAGTGTGCTCACGCATACCGCCAGTCGCCGCAAGTTGCGCTACGGCGACGTCGCGGCAGAAGCGGTCGGCATCACGTTGGCGGCCGAGCCTGCGTTGAAGCCACAGAGTGAGTGGACGTTGCTCGGCAAGGGCACGCCGGCCAAGCTCAGTCTGCCTGCCGTAGTCAATGGCTCGGCCACCTACGGCATCGACGTCACACTACCGGGCATGGTGTATGCCGCGTTGCGTCAGTCGCCGGTTCAGGGTGGCAAATTAAAGAGTCACGATCCCAGCGCCGTACTGAAAATGCCGGGCGTACGTGCCGTGGTCGTGGTGGACCCATCGAAAACCAAGGGCTCACCCGTTCCGCAAAAATCGCCATTCGGCATGCCGGAGAGCGCCGCGCAAAGTGCCGTGGCCGTGATTGCCGATCACTACTGGCAGGCAAAAACAGCGTTGGAAGCGCTGCCGATGAAATGGGACAACGGTCCCGGCGCAGCATGGCAGTCGACCGAGCAAATATATGAAGCAGCCATTGCGGTGCTCGATAAACCGCCCGCCAGAATTGCGCGCACGACCGGTGACGTTAAAGCAGTCAAGCCCGCGAGTACCGTTGAAGCCACCTATCGCACACCCTATTGCGACCAGGTGCCGATAGAACCGCTGAACGGCACCGCACTGGTCACACCGGACAAAGTGGAAGTCTGGCACCCCTGCCAAGATCCACAGCAAGCGTTTTGGGTGGCGGTGGATGAAACCGGCATGACGCCCGACAAAGTCGACGTGCATCAAACCTATGTCGGCGGCGCCTTCGGTAGGCGTGTGTTAGCAAACGATGTGCGCATGGTGGTGGCGATTGCCAAGGAATATCCGGGCGTGCCGGTGAAGGTGATCTGGACACGCGAAGAAATGATGCGACAAGGCCGCTATCGCACCATGATCACCTCGCGCTTCAAGGCCGGCCTGGATGAACAAGGCATGCCGCTGGCATGGGAAGCCAATGCTTGCATGGCAGGCTTGTCGATGCCCTTTGGGTTCACCGATGCGCCGTATCTGACCAGCGGCGCGATTCCCAATGTGCAGGTAGGAACCAGCAGCTTGCCGTTGCATATCTTGACCGGTGCGTACCGTGCGCCCTGCTATAACTCGCACGCCTTCACGGTAGAAACTTTCATTGATGAGTGCGCTGTCGCCGCGAAAGTCGATCCGCTCGAGTATCGGCTGAAGCTACTGGCAAATTGGGACCCCGCCTGGACTCAGTGTTTGAAAGTCGCGGCCGAGAAAGCCGGCTGGGGCAAGCCATTAGCGAAGGGCCAAGGCCGCGGCATTGCGATTTCATCCTGGCCGATGGCCGGCACGCGCCAGACCGGAAACGTCGGCAGCATTGTGTGTGCCGCCGTGAATGTCGAAGTCAGCCGCGAAGGCGTGGTGCAGGTGAAAACCATCGACGTGACATTCGACAGCGGGCGCGTCGTCAATCGCGATGCCGTCGCCGCGCAAATCGAAGGCGGCACGATCTTCGGCATGAACATGACGCTTAACGAAGAAATCACCATCAAGGATGGCGCGGTGGTCGAAGGCAACTTCGACCTGTACCCCATGGTGCGCATGAGCGATGTGCCGCCCAAGGTCAATGTCCATTTCGATGCGCTGTCGAACACCGACCGCTTCGGCATGATCGGTGAAGCGCCCGTGGGTCCTATTGGGCCAGCCATCGGCAACGCCATCTTCCAAGCCACCGGCAAACGCCTGCGCACCACGCCGTTCCGCAAGCACGACTTGAGTTGGACTTAAGACAAGCGCAGCCATAATCACTGCTGTCATTGCGACCGTAGGGAGAATGGCGCTTACTTAAGGAAGGTCTGATTTACTTGTCATTTCGAACGCAGTGAGAAATCCTTCTTTTCTGCATATGCACAAGATCAAGCACTTGCAAGATTTCTCCCTTCGGTCGAAATGACAGCCGTGGGTTATTCAGACCTTCCTTAAACATTGATGTCTCCCCATCTACGTTGTTACCGACGATCATCAAGCACTTTTATTGGCATTCTTGAAATTTCATCCCTGCGGGTGAATGTCTGCCAGTTTCTCGCACTTCGTCGTGCTGCCATACAGCATTTTCGGTCGCCGCGTGAGTTTGTGTGTGTCAAGCGCTGACACAAACCGGTAGTGCGCCGGCAAATTGCTGCAAAAAG